>PWWF01000390.1 GCA_003561595.1 Paracoccaceae bacterium
GCAAGATCGCAATTGCCGGACACCCGTTGCATGCGATGCTGGTGGCCTTTCCCATCGCGCTGACCATGTCGGTGCTGGGCGCTGATCTGCTGTATTGGTGGACCGGCGATGCGTTCTGGGCACGCGCGGCAGGATGGGCCACATTCGGCGCCTTTCTGATGGGGGTGATCGCCGGGATCACCGGCACCATCGAATTGCTGATGGTGCAGGGCATCCGCAACCGCTCTGCAAGCTGGACGCATTTCATCCTCGCCGTCATGCTCTTGTCGGTGCTGGGGGCGAACTGGGGCGTGCGCGTCGGCGATTACGAGGGGGCCGTGCTGCCGCTTGGGCTGATGATCTCGGTGCTGGCCGCCGGGCTGACCGCCGTGACCGGCTGGCATGGCGGCAAACTGGTCTTTGACTATCAGATCGGCACCAAACTTTCGCATCCCCGCCCCGGCACGGAACCCTGACGCGACAGGAGCGTTCACGCATCATGGCGGATCAGACTGACCTCGCGCACCCCAAAGCGCAGCAACCCCTGCATGACCGGTTCCCGGTCGTGTTGACACATGGCACGGCGATCATCCTGCTGGGCGTGCTCGCCATCGGGGCCCCCTTTGCCGTCCTGCGCCTGTTCGGCCCGTCCGGTTCCGGCACATGGACCTGGGATTTCAGCATGGGGCTGGGCTTTGGCGCGCTGGGCATGGCCGCGCTGCAATTCGTGCTGACGGGGCGCCTGCGCTGGGTCACGCACCCGTTCGGGGCAGATATCGTCTATCTGGCGCATCGCTACCTCAGTTGGGGGGCCGTCGCGCTGATGCTGGGGCATTTCGCAGTGCTCTATGTGTTCCACGAAGGGGCGCTTGGCGTCCTGAACCCGCTGGAGGCCCGGTGGGAACTGACAGTCGGGCGTCTCTCGCTTCTGTGCTTTCTGGCACTGATCGTGACATCCGAGTTCCGCAAGCTACTGCAATTGCGCCACGAATACTGGCGCGCGCTGCATCTGGCGCTGGCACTGGTCGGCATGGTCGCGGCAATCGCGCATGTGCTGGGCGTGGGCAACCTGACCGACACGCCGGAGAAACGCGCGCTCTGGCTGGGCGCGACCCTGGGCTTCATGCTGGTTCTGGCCCATACGCATCTGATCCGCCCGTGGCTGCAGTCGCGCAACCCGTGGCGCGTGGTCGGCAATAGCGCCGAACGCGGCGGGGTGCATACGCTGGAACTTGCGCCCGAGGGGCGGCAGCTCAAACGCTGGAAACCCGGCCAGTTCGCGTGGCTCAAGGTCGAACGTACACCCTATTCGCTGATCGAGCACCCCTTCACCATCTCGACCGCGCCCGAGAAAGGGCCGAACCTGTCCTTTTCCATCAAGCCCCTGGGCGATCATTCAGCCGAACTGGCGCGGACCGAGATCGGCGCACGCGCCTATGTTGATGGGCCATACGGGGCCTTTTCCATCGACCGCATGGCCGATGCCGAAGGGTTCGTCATGATCGCAGGCGGCGTGGGCATCACGCCCATTCTGTCAAACCTGCACGCGCTGGAAGCGCGCGGCGACAAGCGCCCCATCACGCTGATCTATGGCAGCCCGACATGGGAGGATGCGTCCTTCCGCGAGGAACTGGCCGCGATGCGCACCCGTCTGAACCTGACGCTGGTCCATGTGATCGATGAACCGCCCGCGGACTGGACCGGCGAGAGCGGCAAGATCGACAGTGACATCCTCTCGCGCCACCTGACGGCAGAAATGCGCGTCTGGCCCCATCTGCTGTGCGGGCCAAAACCGATGCTGGATGCCCTGCGCGCCGATCTGCGCGCGATGGGCGTGGCTTTGCATCATATCGACTATGAAATCTTTGAAATGGTGTGACATGCGCCCGACCCTCGCCCTTGTGTTCGCCATTGCGCTGACGGTCCTGGCCATTGGCCTTGCTGCGCATCTGGCCTTTGCAACCTGACAGGAGAGCCCCTTGAAAGATCGTGCCGAAAGCCTGCTGGAGAGTTTCGTGGAAACCGTCACCACCCGCCACCCGGGCGAGACGGAGTTTCTGCAGGCCGTGGCCGAGATCGGCCGCGACGCCCTGACCATCGAGAAAGCCAGCAGCGCCTATACACAGGCCCGCGTGCTGGAACGTCTGTGCGAGGCGGACCGCATCATCAGCTTTTCGGTGGTCTGGCATGATGACAGCGGCAATGTGCAGATCAACCGGGGCTGGCGGGTGCAGCATTCGGATCTTCTGGGCCCCTACAAGGGGGGCTTGCGCTGGTCGCCCGATGTCACGCCATCGGTGCTGAAATTCCTGGCCTTTGAACAGGCTTTCAAGAACGCGCTGACCGGCCTGCCACTTGGCGCGGCCAAGGGCGGCGCCGATTTCGACCCCGCAGGCCGGTCCGAGGGCGAGGTCAAGCGCTTCGCCCATGCCTTCATGTCCGCGCTGGCCCCGCATATCGGGCCGGAAACGGATGTGCCCGCCGGCGATATCGGCGTGGGCGATGCCGAGCTTGGTCTGATGAGCCGCGTCTGGATGCGGCAGGCCGGGCGCTGGGGCGGTGCGCTGACCGGCAAGCCCGTGGCGCTGGGCGGCAGCGAATTGCGCGCCGAGGCCACGGGTTA
Organism: Paracoccaceae bacterium; assembly: GCA_003561595.1. Taxonomy (GTDB): domain Bacteria; phylum Pseudomonadota; class Alphaproteobacteria; order Rhodobacterales; family Rhodobacteraceae; genus Roseinatronobacter. The sequence goes on from PWWF01000390.1 coordinate 2,603, forward strand.
CGGGCTGGTCTATTTCACCGCCGCGATGCTGGATGAAATCGGCGACACGCTGGACGGCAAGCGCATCGCCATTTCCGGCCGGGGCAATGTCTCGCGCCACGCCGCGCGCAAGGCGATGGCCGAAGGGGCGCGTGTGGTCACGCTGTCCGGACGCGCGGGCACATGGGTGGCCGAGGACGGGTTCACGCATGACGCGCTCGACTGGCTGTTGCACGCAAGCGGCGATCAGGCGGCATCGCCACCCGCCGATCTGGGCGTGACATTCCGCGAAGGCGCCAAGCCCTGGGGGGTCGCCGCCGATATCGCCCTGCCCTGCGCCACCCAGAATGAGGTCACGCTGGACGATGCCCGCACGCTGACCGATACTGGCTGCCGCGTGCTGGCCGAGGGCGCGAATATGCCGCTGACGCGAGAAGCCGAGGCGCATCTGACCGCGAATGGTGTGCTGCAAGCGCCGGGCAAGGCCGCGAATGCTGGTGGCGTGGCCGTGTCGGGGCTGGAGATGCAGCAAAACGCGGGCTTCAGCCGCTGGCGTGCCGCGCGCGTCGATAGCTGCCTGCGCGAGATCATGTGCACCATCCATGACAAGCTGATAAATGAGCGGCAAAGCTGCTGTTCCGCAGATGGGCAGATCGACTATCGGCGCGCGGCCAATGTCGCGGGATACCGCGTGCTGGCCGATGCCCTGATCGCGGCGGATATCTGAATACGGTCAGGAATCCGGGGCTGCATCGGAACCATAACCGCCCGACCCCGTTATACTGGCAACAACCTGGATGAAGGAGAAGTGCCATGAATTGGGATCAGATCGGCGGCAAATGGAAACAGGTCAAAGGCTCTGCCAAAGAAAAATGGGGCAAGCTGACCGATGACGAACTGGATCAGGCTGCAGGCAATCGCGACAAGCTTGTGGGCAAGGTTCAGGAAAAATACGGCATTGCCAAGGAAGAAGCCGAAAAGCAGGTCGATGATTGGGTTGCCAAATCGTAAGCTAAGGGCGGCGCGGCACAAGGCTGCGCCCCATTCCTGCACCACGAATTTCAGGAGGAAATGATGGCACGACAAGCGGTGAGTAAAGTGACTGATGATGAAGAAACCAAGAAGAACGTCCGCAACCTGAAGCGCACGGCATCGAATGCCGCCAGCAAGGGCGAGGAAGTTGGAGAATTGGCGTATGATGAGCTTCTGGAGCAGTTCAACGCGCTGAAAGAAGATTTCGCAGCGTTGTCCGACAGTCTGGCCAAGGCTGGCAAGCAGAGCGCCGAGGATGTGGCCGAGGCCGCCAGGCAGACGGGCCGCAGGGCTGCTGCCAAGGCGAATGAAGGCGCGGAATATGCCGTGGATCAGGTCGAATCGACGCTGCAAGAGGCCGAGAATTTCGCCCGCAAGCGTCCGGGCACGGCACTGGGGATCGCGGCAGGCGCCGGGTTTCTGCTGGCACTGGTGATGTCGCGCCGCTGATGCTTGTGCCTTACGACCATCTTCGGCTCAAGGCGCATTGGTATGCGCGGCGCATGCGGCTGGCCGTGATCGGGGGCCTCCTTCTGGCAATCGGGGGAGGCTTTCTGGTCGCGGCAGGCTGGAAGGTGCTGGCCGAGCAGTTCGCGCCATTGGTCGCGACCCTGTCCTGCGCGGCTGTGTTTCTTGGTGCAGGGCTGATCTTTCTGTCGCGGGTCAATGCGCAACCAGAGCCGAGGATCCCGTCGCTGGATGAGCGTCTGCGCGCAGACGCCGCGCGCGGGCGATATACTGCCCCAGATGGCCAGTTCCCCGCATTGATGGAAGCGTTCCTGTTCGGGGTCGCGACCTATACCCGCGTCAGGAATCAGCGGCGGCGATAGGGCGCAGTCTGTGACACATATGCGCGTCACACACTGCGCGGCGCGTCCCTGCACAATTCCCGATCACGGTTCCGAAAGTTGACGCAACGACCTTAGCAGCCGCGGCTATGTCACAGCATGGGCCGCGGCAATAACCCGCCGATATGAAATGCAGACGCGGCCCATACCCGATATCCAGAAACCCCAACGATAAATAATTGGAAATGTGTCATAAAATGCAATGCCGCATATGCATTGCCATGGTTTTTCAGAACGACCACTGGTCTTTCCCGGCACTCTTGCCTCTTGCTCCGGCATGAGTCATCAACCAGCGCGGCCCTGTGGATTCAGGTCTTACCTTTCCTGACATGCGGTGCAATACTGACCCAATGCTTTCAACTCAGACGATAGACCCCGGCAGCGCACACAACCTGATGAATGCTCATTTGCTTGACCATGCGCCGCTCGGCGTCTTTGTTACCGATCCACTGGGCCGGATCGCCAGCGTCAACGCACATCTTTGCACGCTTCTGGGGCGGCCCGATGCCGAACTGATCGGGCGCATGGCCAGCGACATGGTGCTGGACCATGATCTTGATGCCTTTCTGGCCGCGCAGACCGGCCTGGATGCGACTGCCGGAAATGTGTCGGTCGAGGTCAGCCTGTCGCGCAATGATGGGCAGGTGATCGTCACGAACTGCACATTGACCGGCCTGCGCGACAGATCTGGCAAACCCAACGGCATGATGGCCGTCATACTGGATATCTCCGAGCGGGTGTCGCTGGAACGCAGGCTGCGCGACAGCGAGGCGCGGTTGCGGCAGGTTCTGGACAACACGGTCGCGATGATCGGCATTCTGCAAACCGATGGGACATTGATCGAAGCGAACATGCCCGCACTCAGCGGCGCGGGGCTGTCCCGCGGCGATGTGATCGGCAAGAAATTCTGGGACTGCTACTGGTGGCGCGACAATCCGGCCGAGGTCGCGCGCATGCAGGACGCCATCGCCGATGCCACCAAGGGCCATATCCAGCGCTATGACGCCGAGGTGCGCATGGAGGGTGACAGCACCATCTGGATCGATTTCATGCTGTCGCCGGTGTTTGATGATGATGGTGACGTCAGCCAATTGATCGCGTCAGCCTTTGACATCTCGGACCGCAAACGCACGGAAAAGCGCGTGACCTACGCCATGCGAGAGGTCAATCACCGCTCCAAGAACCTGCTGGCGGTGGTGCAATCCATGCTGCGCCAGATGCGCCCCACCAATCTGGACGATTTCGTTCATGGCTTTGGCCAGCGCCTGCGCGCCTTGTCGGATTGTCAGGAATTGCTGCTGAAGGCAGATGACGAAGACCCGCTGCTGGAGGATCTGATCCAGTCGCAGCTTGCCCCTTTCGGCAGCAGCATCTGCGGGCGCGTCCGCCTGCACGGGCCGGATCTGCATATTCGCCCCGAAACGGCGCAAAGCATGGGCATGGCGGTGTATGAGCTGATCACCAACGCCTCCAAATACGGCGCGCTGTCGGGTGACTCGGGTGAGATCGATATCACCTGGACACTGGAGCCGCCGAGCCAGGATCAGGACGAAACCTTCACGCTCAGCTGGCGCGAACAGAAGGGGCCAAAGGTGACCCCGCCGGAAAAACGCGGCTTCGGGTCCATGGTGCTCGAGGATATGATGGCCATGGCGCTGACAGCCCAGACCCGAACCGATTACGCGCCCGAGGGGCTGCACTGGTCCCTGCGCGCGCCGCGTTCGGCGATCGAGGGCACGGACTGACCCCCTGCGCGGATTGACGCACCCCAGGAACCCCCTGCCCTGCGCCACGTTATGCAGGCAAGGAAAAGGAGGTTCTTATGGAAACCCTGTCACTTGTATTTTTCCTCGCGCTGTTCAGCCTGATCGCGTTTCTGGTCTTTGGCTATGTGAACAAGCGCAAGACGGAAGAGCGGCTGCAAGAGGACCGCCCCCCGTCGTCACTGGCAAAGGACAGCCAAGGGCCCGGCGCGGTGGAACGGCTGGACGATATCAAGTAACCGGGAATTGCTCGGTTCAACAGACGGATACCCGGCCGGTGGTGTGGAACCATGGGCCGGGTCTCCGCGTTTTGCCATCAGCCGCATTGATGCGAGACTGAAAGGAGGAAGCATGAGTGCTCCTGACACAAATGTGAAAAAGCAGGCGAAAAAGCACAAGGCACCGCTGATCGGCATGGCCATCGCGGGCGGTGTCGCGCTTCTGTTGCTTGTTTGGCTCGGGTCACAGTATCTGACCGTTGACCCGGATGAAAACGCAGATGCACCCACCACGACCGAAGGAACCACTGGCCTGCCAGCCGAGGGTGACGTGTCCACCCCGCTCGAGGATGGGACGAGCACGCCTCAGGTGATCGAGGAACAACCGACCCCGAGCGACTGACGCTCGAGGCCGGAGCAACCAGAAACCCCGCCCATGTGGCGGGGTTTTTTCATGGCTGGCCCTCAATCCCGACCTGACCCCTGTAAAGCGCGCTGGCGCGGTAGCTGTCGATCAGATGGCGCATCACTACCCCGGCCATCGCGGCCAGTGGCACGGCCATCAGCGCACCCACAAAGCCAAAGACCGTGCCAAAGGCGATGACTGCAAAGATCAGCCAGACAGGGTGCAGGTTTACCGCATCGCCCACCAGCCGGGGCACCAGAAATTCGCTTTCCACCAGCAGGCCGAATGCATAGATCGCCGCAACTGCCGCAACCCAGCCCGGATCGCCCCAGAACTGCCACAGCGCAACCCCCATCCCCAGCGATGTGCCGATGAACATGCCCACATAGGGGATGAAGGACACTGCCCCCGTCACGACCCCCACCGCAATCGCAAAGGGCAGCCCCACCAGCGACAGCGCCAGCGCGTAATAGCCCATCAGAATGCTGCACACGATGGCCTGACCCCGGATATAACCCGACAGTGTCCGGTCGATATCGCGCGCGATGCCGCGCAGGGTCGGGGCCCAGGGCCGGGGCAGCAGCGTGTCCGCACTGTGGATCAGGCGCGGCCAGTCGATCAGCAGATAGACCGTGACCACAGGCATCACGACCCAGAACATCACGATGGACACCAGACCCGACATGCCCAGCACCAGATTGCTCATGGCATTGCCCAGCGCATCGGCCATTCCCTCGGCGCCGATCTCGGCCACCTCGTCCAGATCATCCAGCCGGTCCGCAACCGGCGCGGGCAGGATGGTATGTGCCTGTTCGCGCGCCTCTTCCCAGCTTGACGGCAGGGCATCCAGCAGCGCGGTCGATTCCAGCACCACGAAAGGCACGGCAACCGACAGCACGGCCAGCAACGTGCCGAATGTCACCAGCGCGACCAGTATCCCCGCCCAGACGCGCCGCAGCCCCAGATCCGTCAGCTTGCGCACGACCGGGTCCAGAAAATAGGCCAGCACAAAAGCGATCACGAAGGGCAACAGCATGGATGACAGCAGCCAGATCAGAAAGCCGAAGACCCCCAGAATGCCGATCCAGGCAAAGACCTTCCAGTAAATCAGCATCGGGTGGCTCTGCGCCTGCGCGCGCGGGGTGTCAAAGGACAGGCTTGGTCCTACCGGGTCAGACTCATTCTGCATCAGCCGTTTCCTTTTTGCTGTGGCGCATGGAACCTGTCTGCGCGCAAGGCGTTACATTCATGTTCCTCTGCCATATGCAGGTCGATCCGCCTGTATCTGGCTTCCTCCCGGTCGCCCGCCATGCTTGTTTTCCCTCGCATGGCGGGCATTTTTTCACCCCCCGCAACTGGTCGTGACCGCTACGGGAAGCAGGGTGAACACGCTTGCCCCCAGCCCGATCCACAGGCCCGCGCGCGGCAGACTGGCGCGCAGGCCGTCTTGCGCCGGAAAGGCGCGCAGCAGCGGCACAAAGGCCAGCACCCCCAGCGCCCAGACCAGCACCAGCGTCAGGCGCGCGACTGTGCCGAACCCGTCCGCCGATGCTGCACAGACCACGCCGTGCAGGGCATAGATCACCACGAACAGCACGGCCCAAAGCGTGGGGCCCAGCAGAACCGTGCCCAGCCACCTCATCCGACCACCCCCTGCGCGATCAGCACCGCCAGCGTGATCGCGACAATGCTGGCGGTGAAATTCTGCCACATGCGGCAGGCGGGCCAGGCGCCAGCCTCTGTCACTGTCACCTCGCCGCGCCTGTGCTGGTCAAGCGCGAACAGGGCCATCGCAATCGCCACCAGCACATGCAGCCCGACATAGCCTGCCATGACCGCGCGCAGCGCGTCGCGGGCATGGCGCGTCGGGTCATCAAGCTGCGGGACGATCCATAACAGCGCCACCAGCGCCACCAGATTCAGGCCCGCACCCAGACCCGCCGCAAGCGGCGTCCCCAGCCGCAGCACCAGCGCGCCCAGCGCCAGCGCCGCCGCCAGCACACCCAACGCGGGCAGCATGGCGGGCGCGTCAAACCCCGCAGGCGGGGCCGCCGGGCCGGGCGTGACCACCGACAGAAACCCCAACCCGAACAGAAGCGAGGCAAACAGCGTGCCATTGGCCACAAGAAACGCGACCAGCCCACTTTGCCCCAAGGTGTTTTCCGCGCGGGGGTGCACAGGCAAGCGCAGGCCGGGCGCAGCCTCCACCGGCTCCAGATCGCGGGTGACCACCATCCCGCGCGCCCAGACCCAGATCAGCGCGGCCACCGGCAGCAGCGCCAACCCCGCCAGCGCATAGAGCCCCGCCAGCATCAGCAGCACAAACGCACAGATCGACCCTGACAGCACAAGCGGCAGCGCGGTATTGCCCGGCAGGATCGCAACATGATCGGGCCGCGCCCCCTCGACCGAGGTGACGAGGAACTCGCGGCGGTTGCGCGGCGCACCAGGCAACGCCCCCTCGCCGCGCGCAAGGGGCAGGATCACCTCTGCCGCGCTTTGCCCCAGATGCCGCGCCGTGGGCAGCGAGGCGAAGTTGTAATTCGGCGACGGGATCGGCATGGCCCAGTCGAGCGTCGGCGCGCGCCACGGATCGCGGCTTTCGCGCTTGCCCAATGTCGCCTGCAGGATCAGGTCCAGCGCGAACATCGCAAACCCGATCGTCATCAGATAGCTGAAGATCGACGAGGTCAGGTTCAGCCAGACCCATTCGGGGTTGTCAGGGTAGACATCGATGCGCCGGGGCATCCCCAGCAGTCCAGTCAGATGCATGATGAAGAACGTGCCGTGAAACCCGATCAGGATGATCCAGAACGCCGCCTCTCCCAGCCCTTTGGCGCGGCGCTTGCCGGTAATCAGCGGCATCCAGTAGGTCGCCGCCGCCATCATCGGAAAGACGAAGCCGCCGATCAGCACGTAATGCAGATGCGCGGTCACAAACGCCGTGTCATGCGCCTGCCAGTTGAACGGCACGATGGCCAGCATCACCCCCGTCAGCCCGCCCATCA
>PWWF01000144.1 GCA_003561595.1 Paracoccaceae bacterium
ACCGACTATGGCAAGGTGATGGGCAACATGGCCGCCAACAGCGCACGCCTCAAGCGCGTGACCGAGTTCGCCTCCCGCGACCTGACGGACAGCACAGAGATCGGGCCGACCTGGCTCGGCCGACTGATCATTGGGCTGCAGCAGCTTCTGGCGGAAACGGAACCGACGGTCGTCGTGGGCCAGATCCAGGAAGACCTGCCGGACTTCCTCGAAATCCGCCGGCAGCTGATCGACATGCTCTCGTTCATCGAGCGGAAAGCCCCCGAAAAAGAGGTGCGCGATGCCGCCGAAGTCCTCGGCGGTCGTCTCAAGAACCTCCGCGCGTTCAGCCAGTAACGCGCTCAGGGAGGGACCCGCGACATGACCATACGTCGGTTCTCCTCACGGACCCATCGTCTCGATCAGACGATCCTGCTCGAGCATCTCAAGGGCGCCCGCAGCTACAAGCGGATCGCCGGCTACTTCACCAGTTCGCTCTTCGAGGTGGCAGGTGAGTTGCTGGATCACATCCCCGAGGTGAAAATCGTCTGCAACGTCGACATTCACCCCGACGATCTGAAGGTGGCAAAGCTGCGCGAAGCCAAGATGATCGGGCGGTGGAACGAACGCGCGCTGGAAGCAGAGGCGCTTCTGAACCGCGAGCGGTATCGTCGGCTCGACGCGTTTCTGCACAAGCACGGCCAGGCGGTTCGGGTCGCCCCCGACAACGTCTGTGGATTCCTGCATGGCAAGGCCGGCGTGATTGAGTGCGCTGACGGCAGAAAGCTGGGCTTCATCGGGTCCATGAATGAGACCAGCAGCGGCTGGCAGCGTCACTATGAAATCCTGTGGGAGGACTCATCCCCCGAGGGCGTTGCCTGGATCGAGGAAGAGTTCGACTTCCTCTGGAGAGCGGCAAAGGAATTGCCGCGCGCAGTGATCCGCGAGGTGCATCGGCGCGGCTATCGCCGTGAAGTTCTGTTCGAGGAACTTGATGACCCAGAAGATATCGCCCCGGCAGCCCTCATCGAGTCGCCGCTCTATCGAGAGGGCTTTTCTCTGCAGCCGTGGCAGCAAGGCTTCTTGACTGAGTGCCTCCGCCACTACTCCAACCACGGCATCGTCCGGCTTCTGCTCGCCGATGAAGTCGGTCTTGGAAAGACGCTCTCGCTGGGGACTGCGGCGCTCGCCCTTTGCCTGCTCCAGGACAAGGATAGCGGGGGGCAAAGGCCTGTCGTGATCTTCGCACCTGCCACGCTCTGCGAGCAGTGGCAGACCGAGATGATCGACAAGCTAGGGATCCCTTGCGCGCGCTGGGAGACGCAGAAGAAAGTCTGGCTCGACCATGATGATCGGGTGATCTCGCCCGCAGGGAGAGAACAGATTGCGCGCTGCCCATTGCGGATCGGCATCGTGTCCACAGGTCTCATGATGCGCGACAGCCTCGAAAAACAGCATCTTCTAGGTCTGCGCTTCGCGCTCGTGATCCTCGACGAAGCGCACAAGGCGCGAAGTCGACAAGGCTTCGGTCGTGACGCTGGCACCCCTAATGAGCTCCTCGCTTTCGCGACCGCAGTTGCAGAACGCAGCGACCATGTGTTGCTCGGCACCGCAACTCCGATCCAGACGCGATCAGAGGATCTGTGGGACCTCATGCGCATCCTCCACAGAGGCAAGGGACGTTTCGTGCTCGGTAACGAGTATTCGAGATGGCACCAGCCAGATGAGGTCCTGCCACTGATCTCCGGTCAGACCAACGTAGAAGGCCCAGACTTCGGATGGGAGCTGCTACGCTCACCTCTGCCCGTTGTGAATTCCACGGATGAACCGAGAGCCCGGCGGCTCTTCAGCGCCATACGCCAAGATCTCGGCCTCAACGAAAGACAGACGGATACCTCGGCACCTATCACGCAACTGAGCGATGACACCCGAGAAATTCTCGACGAGGACCTTGAGCGGAAGATATCGGGCGCGGCATTCTTCCAGCGAGAGAACCCCTTTATCCGACACATTGTCCTTCGAAAACGCGCCGACCTCGAAGCCTCAGGATTGCTGCCGAGGATTGGGGTCGACCTGCATCCGGACCGCAGATACATCCGCGACACACAGCGTTTCGACGCCTTGTTCGAAGGTAAAGCGCTTCGAACCAATGATGATTTCCGGGAGGCGTATCGAGAAGCTAGAGCATTCGGCAAGGCACTCTCGAAGCGCGGGAAGGGAAGCGGCTTTATGAAGAATCTCATGGAGCAGCGAATTTGCTCGAGCATCGCAGCAGGCCTGAACACCGCTCGAACGCTCTTGGCCGGCCGAACCGTCGAAGAAGAAACCGAGGATCAGGTAATCGAACTTACGGCGGAGGGTTCCGAGGAAAAATTGGTACTGGAGCGCCTCATTTCTCGGTTAGATAGTATAGATGGGGATCCCAAGCTCCAGGCCACCATTCACTTTCTTGATAGAGAAAAGTGGCTAGATCATGGGGCAATAATATTCAGCCAATACTACGATACCGCAAAGTGGATTGCCGACTCTTTAGCGG
>PWWF01000230.1 GCA_003561595.1 Paracoccaceae bacterium
GACCTGCCCGCAAATGCGATCAAATATGTCCGCCGGATCGAGGAGTTGATCGACTGCCCCGTAGCACTACTCTCCACTTCACCAGAACGCGAAGACACAATCCTGGTCAGGGACCCGTTTGCAGATTGATGACCTTATCGTGGAAAGCCCGTCGCCGTTGGGCACTATTTGCGCTCGTGATCGCACTCCCGCTCTATATCATTGTGGCGCTGAATGTGGTCGCCTTCTTCGATCGACCGCATTTCCTGATAGAACTCGTGATCTATGCCGTGCTTGGGCTGATCTGGGCGATCCCATTGAAACGGCTATTTCTGGGGATCAGCCAGCCCGACCCGGACGCCCCCAAAGAGTGACCTGGCGCCTGATCTAGCTGCCGTGCAATTCCTTGGTGGCGGTCAGGCGGATGCCCGGATAATCGCGGGCGACACGGTCGATATCCCATTGCAGGCGGGTCATGAAAACCGGGTCGCCATCGGAATCGAGCGCCATATGCTGCTTGTTGGCGGCGGCAAAGGCTTCGACATCCGCCTTGTCGCCTGCGACCCAGCGGGCTGACGTGAACTGCGTCGGCTCGAACCGCACGGGCAGACCGTATTCCATCTCGATCCGGCTGGCCAGAACCTCGAATTGCAACTGACCGACCACGCCCACCACAAAGCCTGAGCCGAATTGCGGCTTGAACACCTTGGCCGCGCCCTCTTCGGCAAATTGCATCAGCGCCTTGTCCAGATGCTTGGCCTTCAGCGGGTCCCCCGCGCGGCAGGCTTGCAGCAATTCGGGCGCGAAACTGGGGATGCCGGTAAAGCGCAGCCCTTCCCCCTCGGTCAGCGCGTCGCCTATGCGCAATTGCCCATGGTTGGGAATGCCGATGATATCGCCCGCCCAGGCTTCTTCGGCCAATTCCCGGTCGGCGGCCAGAAACAGGACCGGAGACGCCACTGTCATCTGTTTTTTCGTGCGCACATGCGCCAGCTTCATCCCGCGTTCAAAATGTCCCGAGGCGAGGCGCACAAATGCCACCCGGTCGCGGTGCTTGGGGTCCATGTTGGCCTGCACCTTGAACACGAAGCCCGTGACCTTGCTTTCCTCGGGCGCGATTTCGCGGGTGTCGGTGCGCTGGGGCTGCGGTTCGGGCGCGTAACTTGCGATACCCTGCATCAACTCCTTGACCCCAAAGGAATTGATCGCCGATCCGAACCAGATCGGGGTCAGATGCCCTTCCAGCACGGATTTCGGGTCCAGGGGCGGCAGCAATTCGCGCGCCATCTCGACCTCTTCGCGCAGCTGCGCCAGCATATCGGTCGGGATGTGCTGTTCCATCGCCGGGTCATCCAGCCCGTCCAGCACGACACTTTGCCCGACCTTGTTGCGGTCCGCGCGGTCCATCAGTTCCAGCCGGTCGTTCAGCAGGTCATAGCAGCCCAGAAACGCGGCTCCCTGCCCGATGGGCCAGCTTGCGGGCGTGACATCAATCGCCAGATTCTGCTGGATCTCGTCTATGATATCAAAGGTTTCGCGGCTTTCGCGGTCCATCTTGTTGCAGAAGGTCAGGATCGGCAGATCGCGCAGGCGGCAGACCTCGAACAGCTTGCGGGTCTGGGATTCCACCCCCTTGGCGCCATCGATGACCATAATGGCGGCATCGACTGCTGTCAGGGTGCGAAACGTATCTTCCGAGAAATCCGAGTGGCCGGGCGTGTCCACCAGATTGAAGCGGAACCTGTCGAAATCGAACGACATCGCCGAGGCCGAGACCGAGATGCCACGATCCTTTTCCATCTGCATGAAATCCGAGCGCGTGCGCCGCGCCTCGCCCTTGGCGCGCACCTGCCCCGCCATCTGGATCGCGCCCCCGAACAGCAGGAATTTCTCGGTCAGCGTGGTCTTGCCCGCATCAGGGTGGCTGATGATGGCAAAGGTGCGCCGCCGGGCAATCTCGGCAGGCAGGTCTGGGCGGTTTGCAGGTATCGCGGACATGAGCGGCGTATATGCCAAGCGTGTTGGCCCGACAAGAGCCGCCGGGCGGTGTTGGGCACGGGTCAGACACGGGCGCGGGGAAGGTTGGCCATGCTGCGTTTCCTATCGTGATAAACGCACGGGGCGTTGGCCGATTTGCGCCGGAAACCGCGCCCTCGACCACGATGGCATTTGCATCTGAACGGGGCTTGACGCGACCGTGACGGTGGCTTAGAGCGCTGTGGATTGTGGCGGAGTAGCTCAGTTGGTTAGAGCAGCGGAATCATAATCCGCGTGTCGGGGGTTCAAGCCCCTCCTCCGCTACCACCGCCCCCCCCGACGCTCGTATGCGCATGTTGGGATAGAGGCTCTAGGCTTCCATGAGCTCGGAAAGTCGGCCTTCCAGCCTTATCTTGAAGCCTTTTTCTTCGGGTGTGACGACGACCTTCGAAATCATTCGCCTGATGCGTTCGGCGGCATCTTCGGTGTCGGGCGATATCCCGGCCGCGAACACCCCCTCCAGATCGCCGACATAGGTCTCGTACTGGCGCAGCGCGGC
>PWWF01000123.1 GCA_003561595.1 Paracoccaceae bacterium
CCGCGAAGCGGCTGCGCGCGTGCGGCCCATCTTCCCCAATCAGGATGATCGCGGCACGCATGTGAATATCTCGGGCATGGGTGTGCTGGCAAATGCACCGAACCCGGAAAATGCCGTGGCGCTGATCGAATTCATGACCTCGCCCACGGTTCAGTCGATCCTGGCCGATCAGAACAATGAATGGCCCGTTGTGGAAGACGTGACCATCTCCGGTCCGATGCGCGACTGGGCCGACTTCACCCGCAGCGACACCAACAAGGCTGTCTATGGGTCCAATCAGGCCACAGCGATCAGCATCTGGGACCGCGTCGGGTTCCCCTGATCCGGGGCAACGCCTGAACATATCGGAGGCCAGCGCAGCCGCGCTGGCCTCTCATCGATTGTAACAGGCGCTTGGGATGACCGTGCCACAGAGATGGCGGATGATGCGCCACAGGCGCTGAGACATGCTGGTGTCAGACCGGAGTGATCTACTTATCCGATCATGTGCTGCGATGAAACGCAGAGCATGCGGTCGCGGCCCGTGCGCCAGAAACAAGGAGAATGCCATGTCGCCCGGCACAAATGCGGCCTTGTCTGCTACGATTGCCGAAAGCGCCGATGCGTCTGCTGCGCAAACCGCCCTGCTGTCGATATCCGGTTTGAGCAAGCGGTTCACATCTGGCGGAACGATTGCCGCTGACGCCCTGTCCTTTACTCTGCAGGACGGCGAAATGCTGGCATTGCTCGGGCCGTCCGGCTGCGGCAAGACAACCTGCCTGCGCATGCTCGGCGGGTTCGAGATGCCCGATGCAGGGCAGATCCTGCTGCATGGGCGCGACATCACCCGCAGCCTGCCCGAGGAACGCGGCATCGGTTTCGTGTTCCAGGATTATGCGCTGTTTCCGCATCTGAGCGTTCTGGAAAACGTCAAATTCGGGCTGCGTCGTCGCACGCGGCCAGACGCCGAGGCCCGCGCCCGCGAGATGCTGGATCTGGTGGGGCTTGGCGGGCTTGGCGCGCGCAAGCCGCATGAACTCTCTGGCGGTCAGCAGCAGCGCGTGGCACTGGCGCGCACGCTGGCGATTGCGCCGCCGCTGGTCTTGCTGGATGAACCCTTCTCCAACCTTGATGCCGCGATGCGGGTCGAGACCCGGCAGGAGGTGCGGCGCCTGCTGCGGACCGCTGGCTCGGCCGCGATTCTGGTCACCCATGATCAGGAAGAGGCCATGGCCATCGCGGATCGGATTGCTGTCATGAAAGACGGCAGGCTGATCCAGATCGGGACGCCCGATGATGTCTATCGCAATCCGGTATCCGAATTTGTGGCGTCCTTCATGGGGCGCTCGAACATTGTGCCGGGTGTGGCCAGCGACAATCAGGCGCAGACGGCGTTCGGCACCCTGGGCCTGTCGCGCCCCGCGCAGGGGGCTGTCAACCTGTCACTGCGGCCCGAACAGATCCTCCTGGATGCCGACCCTTCCAGCCCGACCAAGATCGTCGCGCGCGAATTTCGGGGTCATGACCAGCTTTACTGGGTGCAGGACGGCGCGCGCGAACTGGTTGTCCTGTCCGGAGCAGGGGTGAGTTTCGATGTCGGAACGCGTGTGCGCCTGCGCATCTGCGATTGCGTGACACCGCTGGAACCGGCGACAGAGGATCAGAGCGAATTGACAAAGTCGATAGATTCTGTCAGGTAATAACGAGCGCCTAGCCAAGATCAGTCAGCCCGGCACATCCAGTTACAGAGCAAGGAGCGCGCCAGATGTGCAAGCCCTCAGAACTGAGCAGGCTGGCGGCACCCCGCCAAGGTGGGGACCATGCGTGACCAGCCCCGCCGCGTGACACCGCTTGAGCAGTGCAAGGCGCATGCCGCCCGCAGCATTCCGATGCATCGCGCCCAAAGCCTGACACAGGACGGTACGACTGCGCATATCGATCTTGATGGGCAGATCTACACGCTGCGCATCACCCGCGCCGGAAAGCTGATCCTCACCAAATAACCCAGCCGCCCGCGCACCCGCGGGCATGTCAGGTCAGACCATGAGCAAAATCCCCTCTCCCTGCATCGATGTGTGCAAGTTCAAGCGCGAAGGCCATTGCATCGGTTGTTCGATGACCAAGGCGCAGAAATCCATGTTCAAGACGCTGAAAAAGGAAACGCACCAGCATGCCTTTCTGGACATGCTGGTGCATCAGCAGAATGATCTGGGAAAATACAGCCACTGGGCTGACGCCTATGCGCGACGCTGCGCCAGGAAGGGGGTCAAGTGCCCGATTTGAGGCACTGACGACCCGTCAGCCCAGATGCGCGCGCAAGAGCCAGGCGAATTTCTCATGCACCTGCCCGCGCGCAATGGCCAGATCCTGCGTCAGCAGATCGCCATGCTCTTCAGCGACAGAGGCGACACCGGCGAGCGTTGCCGCGACCGTTTCCTGGGCCTTGGCCAGCGTCTCGACCATCACTTCGGCTGTCGCATGGCCATCATGCTCGCCCACTTTCGAGCGCTTGAGCATCCCGGCCAGCTGCCCTTCGGCGTGGCCGCCAAGCGCCTTGACCCGTTCGGCCAGATCGTCTTGCGCGGTGAAATGGTCCTCGTAAACCTTCTGGAACAGGTCGTGTAGCGGGCCAAAGGCCATACCGGTCACGTTCCAGTGGAAATTCTGCGCCAGCATCGTTGTGACGGCGGTTTCTGCGACAGATTGATTGAGCGCGTCGCAGATCGCTTCCTTGGCGCTGGGTGTCAATTGTTCGGCGGTCTGGGTCATGACCCTCCCTTTCGTGTTACACGTCCTGGAAATGATAACACGGAACTGGCTGGCATCTGGCTGGCTATCCGCTTGAGACAGGAGTTAGTGCAGGCGGCCAGCCAGTTCAAGAAGTTTTTTAGAATTATTCTAATCTTGAGAATTTTGCTCGGTCATGACAGCCATGCGCTGCACCAGTTCGGATGCCAGCCACCCCACGGGACGGCGCAGATGCAGCGGCAAACGCGCACGCAGCAAGAAGGTGGCGCTGCAATGATCGTCGCGCTGCAGGGCCGCAAAGAGCGCGAGCAGCCACTCTTCATCGAACGACCGTTCCTGTGCGCGCAGATCATGGATCACGGGTGCTTTAGGAAGGCTCGTTCCCAGAATCCGCAGCAAGGCATCGGCGTAATCCTGCGCCCCTTCGCGCGGGCTATGCAACAGCAAGCGGCAG
This sequence comes from Paracoccaceae bacterium, assembly GCA_003561595.1. Classification (GTDB taxonomy): domain Bacteria; phylum Pseudomonadota; class Alphaproteobacteria; order Rhodobacterales; family Rhodobacteraceae; genus Roseinatronobacter. The sequence continues at coordinate 3,182 of PWWF01000123.1, forward strand.
GTCTCGAAGACCTCCAGCCGCGCTTTCGCGCGGCATTGGCGCATCAGCAACCGCAGCAATGACAAGGCCGGATCCTGCGCCAATGCGACCGGGTTGGCGTCATGAGCAAGAGCGGCATTCTGCATTGGTGCATCCTTTGAACTTGCGGACATAGTACAGGTTGATGCGGAACAAATCCAGATATTTCCGACAAAATTTATTGGGTTTTAGCATCGGATTCCTGCAAGCGCGATCTTACAAGGGTCGGTCCTTGAAATGTCATTGCGGCATTTCATACCTCATCACCCATTTGCAGAATCCTGAAACCGACGCAAAGGCGGCAACGATTCCCACAAGGAAGCGCAACATCGCACAACAGCCAGCGAGCGTGTGATCGCCGCGTCTTTCGCGCTTGGGAGTGGACTCACTCGGACCTGACCGGGCTGCGCGCGATGCGGGCTTGGCCTGGCCATTGCCGGAAGGTCTGGATTGCGGCACATGTGGAAATATGCGCCTGCTCGCGGCCTGTGCCCCCGGTCGTCATGCCCGACAACCCGAGGTCCGTCGCGATCAAGGCAGGCCAATGTGATACCGGCCTGAACCGGACCTGAATCGAGATGGCGGAACATCTCGGTGCGGCGATCCCGCCTGCGCACAGAAGCAGACCCAAGTACACGGCCCAGGTCGAGATGGCTGTTCGATGTGCCCAACGCTGGATCATCGCCTCGGGTCACGGCCCGCCGATACCGGTGGGGTTCGCTTCGCAGACCGGGTCTTTCATGGGCTGGTCCCCATTCGTCAAGCGCGTCTTCAAGTCAGCTTCCGCCCGCGAGCGACCGACATTCCACGTCCAGGCACTCACCGCCTTGGCCATGAGCGCACAGCTCCAGAGCGTCGGCATCGATATGTCCGTCCGCCACATGATCTGAGCTGTGCCGAGACCGTCAGCGCCAAAACAGGTCCGGCCCGCCAGACCGGCCTGCGTGTGGCTGCAAGATTGGTAACCAAGGCTTGACGCGCGTAACCTGCAGCGGGAACGAGACAAAGGCAACTACCGATGCGTCGTGTTAAACCAACATCGGATGTTGGGCTGACGATGGGTATCTTTGTGTCAGGTGGCGCTCCTGCGTTGCCTTGGCCTTCGCATGAGACGTTGACTCTGCTGGCGGCCCACGCGGTGTTTCGCGCGACTCGTCGCACACCTTTTCGAATTCGACATCAAGTTCGCTGATGTGTCGCGGCTGAAGCGGGTAAAGCTGCCATGTCCGGGCAAGACGAGCGGAGGAGGCAGGGTGGGTTGCCACCCACCTTACATCGGGCCGCGCCAGTATTACGTAGGGTGGGTGACAACCCACCCTGGGTCAGTCGCCCTTCGGCTGGCTTTCGAGCGCAGCAATACGCGCCTTGAGCGCTTCATTCTCTTCGCGGGCCTTCTGAGCCATTGCGCGCACAGCGTCGAATTCCTCGCGCGTGACGAAATCGCGATCGGCCAGCCAGCGGTCCAGTACGCCCTTGACGGCAGTCTCGGCCTCGGTCCGTGCACCTTGGGCCACGCCCATGGCGTTGGTCATCAGTTGCGACACATCGTCGAGGAAACGGTTACGGGTCTGCATGGTGGCTGCCTTTTGCGATTGCCTGTTCCTGATATATGCGACCGGAAGGCCGAAAACTCAAGGTTGACTTCCCCTGCCCGACCGCGCCAGACAGTCGCAACCTCAATACCGGTGCCCCATACATGACCTCATTCGCCATTCTGTTCCCCGATCTCGACCCTGTGATCTTCGCAATCGATATCGGCGGGTTTTCCTTTGCCCTGCGCTGGTATGCGCTGGCCTATATCGCGGGCTTTCTGGCCGGGTGGTGGGTCATTTACCGCATGATGGCGCGCCCCGCGCTCTGGCCCGGTGAGCACGCGCCCATGGAACCTGGCCGGGTTGAAACGCTGCTGACCTATGTCATTGTCGGCGTGATCCTGGGCGGGCGGCTGGGCTTTGTGCTGTTCTACCAACCGGGCTACTACCTGTCCAACCCGACCGAGATTCTGCGTGTCTGGGAAGGGGGCATGTCCTTTCACGGAGGCTTTGCCGGGGTGATCGTGGCGGGGCTGATATTCTGCCGGCGCAACGATGTGCCGCCCTGGCAGGTGGCCGACGCCATGGCACTGGTCGCGCCTATCGGGATCGGACTGGGGCGGGTTGCCAATTTCATAAATGCCGAATTGTGGGGCCGCCCCACGACGGTGCCCTGGGGCGTTGTCTTTCCCGGCCCGCAGGCGCAATCCTGCCCCTGGGACTGGGCCGAACCCGTCTGCGCGCGCCACCCCACCCAGCTATATGAGGCCGCGTTGGAGGGGGCGGTTCTGCTTGCGGTCCTGGTCTGGCTGGTCTGGCGGCGCGGCTGGCTGAAAACGCCGGGGGCCGTGACCGGCGTCTTTGTCGCAGGCTACGGGCTGGCCCGCTTCGCGGTCGAGTTCTACCGCCAGCCCGATGCGCAATTCATCACGCCCGACAATCCGCTGGGCCATGTGCTGTCGCTGGGGCCGATGGGGCTGACCATGGGGCAGGTCCTGTCGCTGCCGATGATCCTTGCGGGCATCGCCATCCTGATCTGGCGCAGGCGCCAGGCATGACAGAGCTGCGCGCGGCACTTCTGCGTCAGATCCGCGCGCAGGGGCCGATCAGCCTGGCTGACTACATGGCACAATGCCTACTGCACCCGCGCCACGGCTATTACGCTACCCGCGACCCGCTGGGGCGCGCGGGTGATTTCACCACGGCCCCCGAAATCAGCCAGATGTTCGGCGAGGTTCTGGGCCTGCAATTGGCGCAGGTCTGGATGGATCAGGGCGCGCCCAACCCCTTCACGCTGGCAGAGCTTGGCCCGGGTCGCGGCACGCTGATGGCCGATATGCTGCGGGCCACATCACGTGTGCCGGGCTTTCACGACGCGCTGTCCCTGCATCTGGTCGAGGCATCCGCCCCCCTGCGCGCCGCACAGGCCACGCGGCTGGCGCAGTACCACCCGGTCTGGCATGACAGCGCCGATACATTGCCGGACCTGCCGCTTTACCTGATCGCGAATGAGTTCTTCGACGCGCTGCCCATCCGCCAGTTCCTGCGCCAGGGCGATGGCTGGGCCGAGCGGATGGTGGGCGCCAAGGGGGATGCGCTGTGCTTCGGCCTGTCGCCGCCTGCGCCGCTCGACGCGCTGGCGCACCGGCTTGATGACACGGGCCAAGGCCAGATCGTCGAGACGCGCGCCCCCGCCGAGCCCGTCATGGAGGCGGTCAGCACCCGCATCATGGCCCATGGCGGCTATGCGCTGATCGTGGATTATGGCGACTGGCGCAGCCGAGGCGATACAATGCAGGCCCTGCGCGCGCATCGCTTTGACGACCCCCTCGCCCATCCCGGCGCGGCCGATCTGACCGCGCATGTCGATTATGAGGCGCTGGCCCGTGCCGCGCACCCCCTGCGCGCCACCACCCTGACCACCCAGGGCGCCCTGCTCGAGCGGCTGGGCATCACGGCGCGGGCCCATGCGCTTGCGCGCGGTTTGAGCGGACAGAGCCTGGCCGATCATCTGGCCGCGCATCGACGCTTGACGCACCCGGATGAAATGGGCCACCTGTTCAAGGCGCTGGGCCTTACCCATCCACATGCCCCCGCGCCGCCGGGATTTGACGCATGACCCTCGAGATCCTGACCGCCGACTCGCTGACGCCACTGCGCCACGGCTTTTTCACCCGGCGCGGCGGGGCGTCCTCTGGCATTTTCGCGGGGCTGAATTGCGGCGCCGGGTCGTCCGATCAGGCCGATACCGTGCGCATGAACCGCGCCCGCGTCGAAGAGGCGATGCAGCTTGACGCAGGCCATCTGGTCACGATCCATCAGACCCATTCCGCCGATATCGTGCGTCTGGACGCCCCGCCCGACCCCGCCGCCGCGCGCCCCAAAGGTGACGGCATGGTCACGGCCACCCCCGGTCTGGGTCTGGGCATTCTGACTGCGGATTGCCAGCCAGTGCTGTTTGCCGACACGCAGGCACAGGTGATCGGTGCGGCCCACGCAGGCTGGCGCGGGGCGCTGGACGGCGTGCTGGAAAACACCCTCACCGCGATGGAAACGCTGGGGGCCGCGCGTGACCGCATCCGCGCCGTGATCGGCCCCTGCATCAGCCAGGCCGCCTATGAGGTCGGACCCGAGTTTCTGGAGGATTTTCTGGCCGATGACCCGACCAATACCCGCTTTTTCGCCAATGGCGCTAACGGCAAGTATCAGTTCGATCTGGTGGGCTATGGCCTGAACCGGCTGCGCGCGACAGGCATAGGTGATGCGCAATGGATCGGGCAATGCACCTATCAGGATCCGGCGCGCTATTATTCCTACCGCCGCTCGGTCCATGAGGGGCGTGCCGATTACGGGCGCCTGATCTCTGTCATCCGATTGTGACGGCGCGGGCCGGAAATGGCCCCGCAAACTCCGCGTCGCTGCCGCAGTTGCGCCCGATTCTGACGGCAATCTCGGGTCAGGTTCAAAGCCAAGCCACGCAGGACAACAAGGGGTGCAAAAGATGGACATGACCGCGCGCAAGAGATGGATCGCCAATCTGGTGCAAGAGACCCAGGCCGATATGCCCGCCCTGCCCTGGTCACGGTCCGCCAAGCGCCAGCGCAGGCTGGAACGCGCGGCGCTGAAGCTGCAAAGCGCCTGACGCGCGCAGCCCGCACGAAATCATGTAACGAGTGATGTCCAGTACCGGTTGAATACACATGGACGCCCCCGCCGGGGCGTCCATTTTCTTCACGTCACACCGTCAGACCGATCAGGCGGCCTGCGGCGTTTTCTCAGCAGACCCTTCGACCATGGTGCGCGCGGGGGTGTCCGAAGAGATTTCGATCTGCCGGGGTTTCAGCGCCTCGGGCAGTTCGCGCGCCAGTTCGATGTGCAGCATCCCATCGGCATGGCGCGCACCGGTCACGCGGACATGGTCGGCCAGATGGAACCGGCGCTCGAATGCGCGGGTGGCGATGCCACGGTGCAGGAAATGGCGCTCGCTTTCATCATCCGTGCTGCGCCCGGACACGACAAGCGCGTGGTCCTTCACTTCGACCGACAGGTGCTCGGCGGCAAAACCCGCCACCGCGATCGAGATGCGATAGGCATTCTCATCGGTCTTTTCGATATTGTAGGGCGGATAGGTGGGGGCCTGCACATCAGCAGACATCACACGATCCAGCATATCCGCCATGCTGTCGAAACCGATGGCGGCACGGTACAGGGGGGTTGGGTCAAAACGGCGCATAAGCATCCTCCTTCTTGAGCGATACGGTTTGCGCGCCCTCCGACATGGACGGGCGCGGTTTGCGGTAAGCCAGGTCCGCATTCGGCACCCAGCAATTTGGAAATGGGAATTGCCCGACACGCTGTCAAGAGGGCACGCGGGCACTCCAGCGCGGCGCGGCACAACGCTCACAACATGTTGAAATCAGGCGCTTTACGGACGCAGAAACCGCGCACCACCGCCGCTGCTCATCTCGCGCGGGGCATCGCTGCCGGGACCGGGCGCGCGGACAAACCGCCGGTCGCTGGTATCCAGCGCGGCGCGCAATTCCTCCAGCCGCGTGCCCAAAGATACGCCCAGCGATACCTGACGCTGCGCCCCATCGACATTCCCGCGCCCCATGGCCGAGACGACCGACACGATTTGCGCCCGCCCCTCACTGATCGCAAAGACCGGCGCGCCACTGGCCCCGAAATCGACATTACAGGACAGCATCAGCACACCGCTGCGGTCACGTTCGATCACCTGACAGCGCTCTTGCAAAGCCGGAACCTCGCTGCGCCCGCGCGCATAGGACACGACACCCACCTGATCGCCGCCGCGCGGTTCGGCATACACCTCGAACGGGGTCACGCCCAGATTGCGAATCGGGTGGGACAGTTCCAGCAGCGCCAGATCATGCGCGACATTGTCGATATCCGTGCCCTGCTCGGGCGTGTAGCGCGGATGAATGGCCGAGCGTTGCACCTGCCCTTCTGCCGCCGCGCGCCCGTTGCGCCAGCCGGCACGAAACACCAGATCGCCGTCGGGCACGCGCGCGCCGCTTTCCTTGTCAAACAGACAATGCGCCGCCGTCAGCACCAGCCGTTGCGAGATCAGAGCGCCAGTGCAGAACCCGCGCCCCCCGACATCGATCCGCCAGACCCCCTCCCAGCCCTGCACCTGCAGGCTGCTTTCACGCATCTGCAAGGGCGGGTCCGTGGCCAGCGCGGCCTGCGGCAGCACATGCGGCAGCACAACGGCAAACAGAGCAGCAAGGCACAGGCGCATCCGGGCTCTCCGACAGGGTCAACCCGGACGCTCTAGCATGAAATCGCGGCAGCTTCATGGCTGATCTGCCTGTCCCTGCCCGAGAGGGTGAATTTACGTCAGCACCGGCACCGCATCGCCACACAGCGCGCGGGGCTTTGGCCCGCCAGTCGCCCAGTCCAGCAGCTCGACCGTATGGACAACGGGCGTGCCGGTCCCCGATCCGATCTGCATCATGCAGCCGATATTGCCCGCCGCGATCACATCGGGCGATTTCGCTTCCAAAGTTGCGACCTTGCGCGCCTTCAACTGTCCGGAAATCTCGGGCTGCATCAGGTTGTAGGTCCCGG
>PWWF01000025.1 GCA_003561595.1 Paracoccaceae bacterium
CGCGTGATCGCGCTGGATCAGGCGCAGGACCTGCTGGCGCGCGATCTGATCACTGCCGACCTGCGCGACCCGGCCCGCCCGGTTCTGCAAATCAGCGAAGGGGCGATGGACACCCTTCGCGCCATTCGTTCTCAGTCACGGGAGTAAGCCGCAAATGATCGATCCCTATGCCTCTCAGCGTGCCATGCGGCAATTGCGCAGTGCGGCCATGAGCCGCAACGTGATCGCGGTGCTGGATATCGGCACCTACAAGATCGCAGCCCTTGTGCTGAAGCTTGACCCAGAGCAGGCCGGCGCGCGCCATCCCGGCATCGGCAACATGGCGGGGCAGGCGGGGTTTCGCGTCATCGGCGCGGGCACCACGCGGTCGCGTGGCGTGCGCTTTGGCGAGCTTAGCGCCATGACAGAAACCGAGGGCGCCATCCGCACGGCCCTGCAGGCCGCGCAGAAGATGGCGCAGATGCGTGTTGATCACGTGGTGGTCTGCCTGTCAGGGGGCAATCTGCGGTCCTACGGGCTGGCAGGCGAGGTCGAGGTCGAGGGCGACACTGTCGCCGAGAATGACATCGCCCGCGTGATGGCCGCCGCCGAGATGCCCGATTTCGGCGGCGGGCGAGAGGTTCTGCATGCCCAGCCGATCAATTTCGCGCTCGACCATCGCACCGGCCTGTCGGACCCGCGCGGCCAGACCGGCCAGCGGCTGGCCTGCGACATGCATCTGGTGACAGTCGATACCAGCCTGATCCAGAATATCTGCAACTGCGTCAAGCGCTGCGATGTGGAACTCTCGGGCATCGTGTCCAGCGCCTATGCCGCCGGAATGTCGGCGCTGGTCGAGGATGAACAGGAACTGGGTGCCGCCTGTGTCGATCTGGGGGCGGGCACCTCCAGCGTCTCGGTCTTCATGAAGAAACACATGATCTATGCCGATACTGTGCGCATGGGCGGCGCGCATGTGACCTCGGACATCGCCAAGGGGCTGCATATCGATCAGGGCATGGCCGAGCGGATCAAGACCGTGCATGGCGGCGTGCAGGCCACCTCGATGGATGACCGCGAGATGATCGCGCTCTCGGGCGATAGCGGCGACTGGGACAAGGATCGCCGCACGGTCAGCCGGGCAGAGCTGATCGGCATCATGCGCCCCCGGATCGAAGAGATACTGGAAGATGTGCGCGCACGGCTGGAATCTGCCGGGTTCAACCATCTGCCCAGCCAGCAGGTCGTGCTGACCGGGGGCGGCGCGCAGGTTCCGGGGATCGACGGTCTGGCGGGCCGCATCTTTGGTCAGCAGGTCCGGCTGGGCCGCCCGGTGCGCGTGCGCGGGCTGCCGCAGGCGGCCTCGGGGCCGGCATTTGCGGGCACGGTCGGGCTGAGTCTGCTCGCGACGCACCCGCAGGATGAGTGGTGGGATTTCGATTTGCCGGTCGAAAGTTACCCCGCACGGTCGCTCAAGCGCGCAGTGAAATGGTTCAGGGACAACTGGTAGCCCCAAAATCTGGCGATTCCGCCGAAACTCGGCGGAAATCCGCAAAAAAATACCGAGATATGGGTCGGAAAAGTGACTTTTTTGATGACCTCTGCCCTTAACATCTGTAGGATTCTAAGAAAAATAGGCATCTGACGCGCAAACAGACATCCCGAGCGTCGGCGAAAGAGAGAGGCGGAGCGAGCCATGGCACTGAACTTTACAGAGACATCGCAGCACGAAGAGCTTGCGCCCCGTATCACCGTTTTCGGTGTTGGCGGCGCCGGGGGCAATGCGGTCAACAACATGATCCAGAAACAGCTTGAGGGCGTGGAGTTCGTTGTTGCCAATACGGACGCACAGGCCCTGCAGCAAAGCAGCGCGCCCGGGCGCATCCAGATGGGTGTCAAGATCACCGAAGGGCTGGGCGCAGGCGCGCGCCCCACAGTGGGGTCTGCCGCGGCAGAAGAGACGATCGAGGAAATCATCGATCATCTGGCCGGATCGCATATGTGCTTCATCACGGCCGGCATGGGCGGCGGCACCGGCACGGGTGCGGCGCCGATCATCGCACAGGCCGCGCGCGAATTGGGCGTGCTGACCGTGGGTGTCGTGACCAAACCCTTCCAGTTCGAAGGCGCCAAGCGCATGCGCCAGGCCGAGGAAGGGGTTGAGGCACTGCAGAAGGTGGTCGATACGCTGATCATCATTCCGAACCAGAACCTGTTCCGTCTGGCCAATGAGCGCACCACCTTTACCGAAGCTTTCGCAATGGCTGATGACGTGCTGTATCAGGGCGTCAAGGGTGTGACCGATCTGATGGTGCGCCCCGGCCTGATCAATCTGGACTTTGCCGATGTCCGCGCCGTGATGGACGAAATGGGCAAGGCCATGATGGGCACGGGCGAGGCCGAAGGCGAGGATCGCGCCATCCACGCCGCCGAAAAGGCCATTGCCAACCCGCTCCTGGACGAAATCAGCCTGCATGGCGCGCGCGGTGTTCTGATCAACATCACGGGCGGCTATGACCTGACCCTGTTCGAACTGGACGAGGCCGCAAACCGCATCCGCGAAAAGGTGGACCCCGAGGCGAATATCATCGTGGGGTCGACCCTTGATCCCGATATGGAAGGCATGCTGCGCGTGTCGGTCGTGGCAACAGGCATCGATGTGCAGGCTGATACGGCTGCCCCTGAAGTGCCCCGCCGCAGCATGGTCGAGCCTGTGCGCCCGACCATGACCGAGCGTCCCGCGCCCGAACCGGCAGCAGAGCCCGAACCGGCTGTCGCCCGCGCGCCCGAACCGGCTGTCGCCCGCGCGCCCGAACCTGCGCGCGAGCAAATGCGCGAGCAAACTGCCGCGCGCGCGGCCCCGGCCCCGGCAGAGCCCGAGCAGCAGACCCTGTTCGAACGCCCTGCCGCCGCTGCCCCCGCGCCAGAGCCTGCCTATCGCACACAGGCCCCCGCGCAGCGTGCGCCGCAGCCGCGCTTTACACCGGTGGCCCAACGTCATGAACCGCAGATGGACGAAGACGGGTTTGATATTGACGAGATATTGCCCGAACCGCAGCATCAGCCCGAGGCGCAGTTCACTGCCCCGCGTCGTCCGGCCCCCGGAACCCCGTCGCCCGCAGCGATCGAGCGGTTGCAGCGCGCCGTCTCCAAGGCGCCCGAGCATGGCTATTCCCGCGCCCCGCGTCCGGTCCATGCGCCCGCCCAGCCGCAGCCCGAGCGTGAGGCGGAGAAGGGATCGCGCTTCGGCTTCGGCTCGCTGATCAGCCGCATGGCAGGGCACGGGAGTGAACAGGCCAGCCCTGCGCGCCGCGCCACACCCCCCGTGTCGCATTATGACGAGGATCCGGCGCCAGAGGCATCGGATGAGCGGATCGAAATCCCCGCTTTCCTGCGCAGACAGGCAAACTGACCCCAAGTCATCATCACAAGATGTAACGGATCAAAGCCAGCATAGCTGGCTTTTTTCCATTTAAGACATGTACTTGCAGGGGGAACTTCGCGGGTGGCGGAACTCTGCCTTTCAGGGCAGGGTTTGTTACATTCAGGTCACAATCTGTGAATTGCTGTATATGTCACCAGAGGTTACCTAACCCTCCAAAGCGCGAGGGTGTCGCGCGATGATGATGTTGTGGGTGACATGCAGACAACGCTATCTTCCGACCGGCAAATAAAAGGCATTGGGCTGCACTCAGGCGCATTGGTCCGCATGGTGCTGCGCCCGGCTGCGCCGGATACGGGGATCGTGTTCCGTCGCGTGGATTGCCCGGCAGGCCGCAACGAGATTGCCGTCAGCCCCGCCAACTGGGTCGAGGCGAGCCTGTGCACCGTACTGCGCAACGCGCATGATGTGCAGATCAGCACGGTCGAGCATCTGCTGGCCGCGCTGCATGGCTGCGGTATCCACAACGCGCTGATCGAGATTGACGGGCCGGAAGTGCCCATCCTCGACGGCAGCGCGGCCCCCTTTGTCAAGCATATCCTCGCCACCGGGCTGCGGCGGCAGGATGCGCCGCTGAAAGTGGCGCGCATCCTGAAACCCGTCGAGGTTAGCCGCAACGGTGCTGTGGCGCGGCTGCTGCCTGCGTCCTCTTTGCAGATCGCGTTCGAGATCGATTTCGACGATGCCGCCATCGGGCATCAGGCACGCGCGTTTGACATGGCCAACGGGGCCTTTTTGCGCGAACTCAGCGATTGCCGGACCTTCTGCCGCCGCGCCGATGTCGAGACGATGCAACAGAACGGCCTTGCCCTGGGCGGCACGCTGGATAACGCTGTGGTCTTTGATGGCGGGCGCGTGCTGACCCCCGGTGGCCTGCGCCGCCCCGATGAGCCTGTGCGCCACAAGATGCTGGATGCGATGGGTGATCTGTATGTGATGGGCCGACCGCTCGTCGGGCGCTATGAGGGTGTGCGCGCTGGTCATGCGCTGACCGGGTTGCTGTTGCAGAAGCTCTGCGCCACACCCGATGCCTATGAGATCGCGACCTGCGATCTGTCGCAGCGCATCCGCCTGCCGGGTGCAGGGATCAGCCTGCGCGATCTGCCCCTGTCGGCGTGACCCGGTCAAAACCTGCCATGCCCTTGCAAAAGGCGTTTTGCGCGCCGGATTTTTCTGTGATACGAGGTCTCGAAGACGTCGAGGCATGGGGTAGCAGGACATGATTTCAAAGGCTGGTATCAGGCGTTTGGGGGCTGTCTTTGCCGTTCTTGGCGCAACGGGCATGCTGGCGGCTTGCAACCGGGATCAAGGGCCGGATGAATCGCTCTCGGGCTTCTCGGCAGAAGAGATTTTCCAGCGTGGCGAGTTCGAGCTGGAAACCTCGAACCGGACCTCGCGGTCGCTGCGCTATTTTCAGGAGATCGAGCGGCTTTATCCCTTCACCGAATGGTCGCGCCGCGCGCTGATCATGCAGGCCTATGCCCATCACCGTGCGCGCGAGTTCGAGGAAAGCCGCGCTGCCGCACAGCGCTTCCTCGACACTTATCCGAATGACGAAGAAGCGCCCTATGCCACATATCTGCTGGCATTGTCCTTTTACGATCAGGTGGATGAGGTCGGGCGTGATCAGGGCGTGACCTTTCAGGCACTCCAGCAACTGCGCCGCGTGATCGAGCAATATCCCGAAAGCGAATACACCCGCTCGGCCATCCTGAAATTCGAGCTGGCCTTTGACCATCTGGCCGCGAAGGAAATGGAGATCGGGCGCTTCTATCTGTCGCGGGGCAATTACAACGCCGCCGTCAACCGCTTCCGTGTCGTGGTCGAGGATTTCCAGACATCGACCCACACGCCAGAGGCGCTGCACCGGCTGGTCGAAGCCTATCTGCGGCTGGGCCTGCGCGATGAGGCGCAGACCGCAGGCGCCATCCTCGGCTATAATTTCGAGGCCAACCCCTTCTATGCCGATACCTTCCGCCTGTTGCAGGGGCAGGGTCTGACGCCAGAGGCGCAGGGCGAAGAAGGCTGGCTGGCCCGGATCTACCGTCAGGCCGTCCGTGGCGACTGGATCTAGGCAGGGTTCGCGCAAACAGACAAGGAGCTGAGTGCGCGGATGCTGCTGGCGCTCGATATCCGGGACATGCTGATCATCGACCGGCTGGAACTTCGTTTCCAGCCGGGCTTGAACGTGCTGACCGGCGAAACCGGCGCGGGCAAGTCGATCCTGCTGGATGCGTTGGGATTCGTGCTGGGCTGGCGCGGCCGCGCTGATCTGGTGCGCATGGGCGCCGCGCAGGGCGAGGTGGTGGCGGAATTTGCCCTGTCCCCCGACCATCCCGCGCAGGCCGTGTTGCAAGAGGCGGGGTTCGAGCCGGGTGACACGCTGCTCTTGCGCCGCATCAATACCAGCGACGGGCGCAAGACCGCTTATGTCAATGATCGCCGCGCCTCGGGCGAGTTGCTGCGCAGCCTGTCGGATCGCTTGGTGGAGCTGCACGGCCAGCAGGATGATCGCGGGCTGCTGAACGCGCGCGGGCACCGTGTGCTGCTGGATGATTATGGCGCGTTGGGCGACCAGCTTGCCGCCTGCCGCGCCGCCTGGCGGGGCCTGAGCGCGGCGCGCAAGGCGCATGAGGACGAACAGGCGCGATTGGCAGAGATGGCCGCAGAAGAGGATTTCCTGCGCCACGCCGTCGCGGAACTGGACGATCTGGCCCCCGAACCGGGCGAAGAGGTCACGCTGGACACAAGGCGCCGCCAGATGCAGGCGGCAGAACGTCTGCGCGGGGATATCGCCCGCGCGCAGGCCGCATTGTCGGAGGACGGGGCCGAACGGCTGCTGATGGATGCCACCCGCTGGCTGGACGGCGCGGCCGAGGGGCTGGATGGCGCGCTCGACCCCGCCCTGGCCGCGCTGGCCCGTGCCATGGATGCGCTGGGAGAGGCGCAGCAGGGCATCGCGGATTGCACTGACCTGCTCGACTTTCATCCCGGCGCATTGGAAGAGGTCGAAGACCGCCTGTTCGCCCTGCGCGGGCTGGCGCGCAAGCATTCGGTGTTGCCCGATGATCTGGGCACTCATGCCGACACGCTGCGCGCCCGGTTGGAGCGTCTGGACAATGGCGCGCGCACCCTGACCACACTTGCACGGCAAGAGGCCGAGGCGCAGGCCACCTATGACGCCGCCGCCGCGGCACTGACCGAGGCGCGCGGGCAGGCGGCCACGCGCCTCGATGCGGCGATGGCGCAGGAACTTGCCCCGCTGAAGATGGAACGCGCGGTGTTCCAGACGATCATCGCGCCCGCACCGCCGGGGCCGGACGGGGTGGATGCCGTGAGTTTCGAGGTGGCGACCAATCCCGGCGCACCGTCGGGGCCGCTGTCCAAGATCGCCTCGGGCGGGGAGTTGTCGCGCTTTCTGCTGGCGCTCAAGGTCTGCCTTGCGGGCGGGGCAAGCGGGCTGACGATGATCTTTGACGAGATTGATCGCGGTGTGGGCGGCGCGACTGCCGACGCGGTGGGCCGCCGCTTGCGCGCGCTGTCGTGGGCGGCGCAATTGCTGGTTGTCACGCATTCGCCGCAAGTGGCCGCGATGGGCCAGCATCACTGGCGGGTGTCCAAACATGTCACGCAGGACACCACTCTGTCGCGCGTTGCGCCGCTTTCTGCCGATGAGCGGATTGAAGAGATTGCAAGAATGCTGTCGGGTGATACGATCACCGATGCCGCGCGCGCTGCCGCGTCCGATCTGCTTGGGGCCGGGCAGCGACTGTAAGGTGCCCGGACAAGACACTGATACTTCACGAAACTATGAGGGAACGATCATCATGCTGCCGACCGGAGTCTCACTCGCTGCCCTGCGTGGCACAACCCCGCGCGCTGCGCTGGCCCTGACGGCTGCGGCCTTTCTGGCCGGTTGCGGGGGCATGCCCATCATGCCCGGCCCCGGTCCGGCCCGCACTCCGCCCCCGCCAGCCGCGACCTCGCCCGCCCCGATCGAGGATTTCGGCGTGCAGGACCCTGAACAGGTCGCTTCTGGCGCGGAACAGGCCTGCGTTGCCGCCGGGCGGGAACGGGGGCTGGATGTTGTCGATGTCGTGGGGTCCAGCAGTGTCACCACATCGGATGGCGACGCCGCGCGCGATGTGATGCTGCGCGTGCGCCGCAGCGGCGCCGAGATCGAGGTGCGCTGCAACTATGTCGCAGATACAGGCATGGCGCGGATCATGCTGATCTGATGCACCGGGGCAGGGCGGGGGCTATCGCTTGCCCGCCTTGCCACCTTTCTGCCCGCGCGCGGCCTTTGCGGCGATGCGCAATTCCTCGGCGATCTCGTCGGCTTCATCCGGGTCGAAATCCAGCGGGATATCGACCCCGTCGCCCGCAATGTAGATCCGCACCATCCCCAGCGTGGTCGGCCCGATCTGAAGGCTTGCGCCCATGTCGCTTTCTGAATTGATTCCCATGGCTCTGGCCCCCGCATTGGCGCTGATCGTTTCCTGACCCTTCCGATACGTCCCGGCGCTGTCGGAATCAAGCACCGAGCCTCTTGCATTCGCGCCGCGTGACAGCTAATTCACCCCCAGTGCCGCCTTAGCTCAGTTGGTTAGAGCGCTGGATTGTGGATCCAGAGGTCCCCCGTTCAAGCCGGGGAGGCGGTACCACCCCCCCCCTTCCTGCGTCGCGCGACTGCCGCTTGCCTGTGCCGAATGGGCGGTCTATCACGCGGGCACGATCCGTTGATCAGGGGGCCGCGTGCCGTATCTGCCACGTCATGTTCTGCCCAAGGCCCCGCGTGACGCGCGGATCGGGCTGTTTGGCGGGTCATTCGATCCGGCGCATTCCGGGCATGTGCATGTCAGCCGTCAGGCCATGATGCGGCTGGATCTGGACCTGTTCTGGTGGCTGGTCTCTCCCGGCAATCCGCTGAAGCCGCACGGGCCTGCGCCGCTGGGCGACCGCATGGCCCATGCACGCGGCATGATCACCCACCCGCGCATGCATGTCACCGGGATCGAGGCCGCATTGGGCACCCGCTATACCGCGCATACGCTGCGCAGGCTGCGCGCGCTTTATCCGACGCAAGCCATGGTCTGGGTGATGGGCGCGGATAATCTGGCGCAGATGCATCAATGGCAGGATTGGCGCGCGATCCTGTCCATGCTGCCCATCGCCGTGATCGCGCGGCCCGGCCAGCAACGGCGCGCGCTGTCCTCTCCGGTCGCGCGTGTGGCCGCGCGACACCGCTTGCCCGCGCGCAAGGCGGCCGCCCTGCCGATGATGCAGGCGCCTGCATGGTGTTTTCTGACCGTGCCGATGCGCGATATCTCTTCCAGCAGCCTGCGCCAGCGCGGCATCCGGGCGGGCGGCTGAGGCGCGGACACAGATTTGTGCTGCGGAAACATGCTGTTTTCATGGCGGAAACACTGCAACAGATGCTTGCCTGAATCGCCTGAATGGCGGTTAATGCAATCAGGCGCGGGGCTGGTGCGCCGTCATCAGGGGGGCCGCAAGCCTGTGACACAGACAGGGACGGAGACAGGCATACAGACAGATCGCCGCGGATTTCTGACATTGCTTATGGGGGCATCGGTGCTGGCCGGGGTGCCCGCCTGCGCCAATGCGCCCGAACGCTCGCTGCGCCCCGCGCTCAAGCCCGCGGCCCCGGTCGAGGGGATTGTGGCACGCGCAGGTCTGGGCGGCGATCTGGGCTTTGCCGTGATGGATATGGGCAGCGGCAATCTGCTGGAAGGGCAGGGCGCGAATGCGGGCATGCCGCCTGCCAGCGTGGCCAAGGCGGTCACCGCGCTTTATGCGCTGGATCGTCTGGGCGCGGCGCATCAGTTTCGCACGCGGCTGATCGGCACCGGCCCGCTGCGTGACGGCGTGCTGCAGGGCGATCTGGTGCTGGCGGGCAGCGGCGATCCGACGCTGGAAACGGACGATCTGGCGGCCATGGCGGCCGATCTGGCGCGCGCGGGCCTGCGCGGCGTGACGGGGCGGTTTCTGGTCTGGGGCGGCGCGCTGCCCTTCACCCGGGAAATTGCCGATGACCAATCCGTGCAGGCGGGCTACAACCCGTCGATTTCGGGGCTGAACCTGAATTTCAATCGCGTGCATTTCGAATGGCAGCGCTCGGGGTCGGATTACACCGTGTCGATGGATGCGCGGTCGAACCGACACCGCCCGGCGGTTTCCATGGCGGTGATGCAGGTCGTGGCGCGGTCCGGCCCGCTTTATACCTATCACCGCAGCGACCGACGCGATGAATGGAGCGTGGCGCGCAGCGC
>PWWF01000020.1 GCA_003561595.1 Paracoccaceae bacterium
AGATGGAAAAGCTGACCGAAGCCGATCTGGGGCCTCATGAAAGTGCAGCAAAATGAGCCGCAGTGTGGATGAATGGATCGGCGCCACCGATGATACGCCGGTCCCGCCTCGCGTGCAGGTCAGGGGATTCGATGCGCATGGCGTACGCTGCGCTGTCAGCGGGCGGAAGATCACCGCAGCGGATCGCTGGGAATGCGATCACAGGACCGCCCTCGCGAATGGCGGCGCGAACCGTGAATCGAATTTGCAGCCCGTTCTGGTCGAGCATCACCGCGAAAAGACCCGATCCGACCTCAAGAAGAAATCGAAGATCGCCCGCGTGCGCAAGAAGAACCTGGGCATCCAGCAGACCAAGAAGAAGATCCCCTACAGGCGGTTCGATGGAACGCCTGTTTTTCCCAAGTAAAGGAGACGCCACGATGTCGAATGATTGGTATTCCGAACGCCTGACGATGACGGGGCGCTGGTGCCCGCAGAGGACGCCGGATAAGCCGCGCGAAGGCACCAATGAGGGACGGCGCTTCACGCTGCGCCGCGTGCGGGAGATTGCGCCCGAGGAAGCGCATCTCTCGCTGGGCGCGCTGCGCGCGAAGATCGACGCGCAAGAGGCCGAGGAACATGAGCGCGCTCAGGCGCAGGCTCTCGGCGCGCGTGATCTGGTTTTGACCGGGGTAGGGGAATGAGCCACCGGACTGCTTGGAGCGACAGCCTGGGCGCTGATGACACCCCGCAGGGCTTCGGCCCTGACCCTACCACAGAGAGGAACGCGATATGAAACTCGACGTCACAAGCCGCTTTACAGGTGAAACTTTGTTCACAGCAGAAATCGACTGCGCCGACGACGCCAGCACTTCGATTAAGCTTGGCCTTGCTGTCAAATGGGCCGTAAAAACAGGGGCCAACCTCTACGGGGCCAACCTCAGCAGGGCCAGCCTCGACGGGGCCAGCGGCGTGAATGAATTCATCAAATGCATTCAGATCGACACTTACCCCGTCACATACACCGCCGAAGTTATCCAGATCGGGTGCCAGCGGCACACGCATCAAGAATGGGCCGAATTTACTGACGCGGAAATTCGCGCCATGGACGGAAACAAGGCTCTTGAGTGGTGGACCAAATACAAAACATGGCTGTTTCAGACTATCCAGATGTGCCCCGCTGCACCTACGAAATAGGTGCATATACTACACCTTATTCCTGCCCATGCGCCGAGCGTGAGCAGTGCTGGACTGTCACCTGAAACCACGAAAGAACCCTGACCTATGCCCGAATATACCTACGACATCACCCTGACCTCGACGGTCAGGGTGAAGGCGAACAGCCCCAAGGAAGCCGAGTCCCTGATGCGTAAACGACACGCCGAAGAACGAGCCTTGGCTGTGAAAGTATACGTTGGGGCAAAGGACGATGATGAGGCTGTCGCTATGTCCCATTCAAGTGCTCTTTCGGTTATCCGTGGGGCAAGGAAACGACTAGAGGATCGGGAGAAGATTGCCCGCGCATTCCTCGCCCGCCAGAAGGAGACAGGGGTATGAGCGCGCCTAAAGCGCCAATGGCGTGAGAAGGTCGCGCAGCATCTCAAGGCTTGCGCCGCCGCCGTAGCGCTCCCGTGTCAAGCTGTGGCCAAAGACATCGCGGCGGATGCGCTCATCAATTCCGGCCGAGAGCATCCGGTCCTCGAAGGCGTGCCGTAGCGAATACATGCTGTGATCCGGGGTTTCCAGAAGGCCATTGCTACGCAGGAACTTGTTGACGGTGTTCGATAGCCCGGCGCCGTTCTTTTGGTAGCGCGGGAATCCATCGGGAAAAGCGGTGAAGGCCGCAAGGCTGACGCCCAAGAGCGCGATCTTGCGCTTGGCATACTGGCTTTTCAGTTGGCGGCCGACAGGCTCGATCGAGATATGCGGCACATCATGATCCAGCCTGATCTGCGCGGCCGTGAGCGCTGCCAACTCGCTGGGTCGCGCGCCGGTGTTGACCATTCCAAGCAGGATTGACCGCGCCTCGATGTTCAGTCCGTCCAACGCGCCCGGAGCCAGCAGTTTCTTCTGTATCCAATCAGTGCTGAACGCGGGCCGGGTTTTCTTCTCATGCTCCTTGATGGACAGATCGCTCAGGGGCAGGTCGAGCCCGAGGCGCTTCATCTTGTTCACGGTGCGCAGGATGTTCCCAATGTGGATCAGATCCTTGTTTGCGCTGTTGGGCGTCAGAGACTCGCTCCTGATGCGCTCCATCCATCATTCGCGGAAATCCAGCATGTCATCGGCGGTGATCGCGCTGATTTCCTGATCGCCTATCACGGTGATCAGGTTATTGATCGCCTTGATGCGCGGGTTGCGCCAACGCCTGATCTGATCCTCGCTCTTGCCGGAGGTCCGGTCGGCGGCCAGCTTCCAGAACTCATAGAGGCACTGCGAAAGCGTGAGTTTTGGCTTCGGGACCGCGCCTAGCAGCGCCTCGGCCTCTTTCATGTCGAAAGCGCCATCCTTGCGCATGGATCGCCGCACGCGATCATAGAACTGATCGGGGGGCAGTTTCGCGACCTGGGCCGCTGGCAGGTAGCGATAGCCCCGAATGCCCGCCAGGTGCCGGGCGGCGCCGATGCGCTGGTCATAGTCCTCAGTATCGCCGTGAAGCTTCGCTTCCCATGCCTCAAGCATCTCGGCCCAGACCGCCGATGCCTTGCGCCGGGCGACATCCTCAAGATCGGTGTGCAGGCTGATCCAGACATAATCGCGGTCCTCGATATCCGCGAAGCGGCGCGGGACGCGCTTTCTCAGATGCAGGGTTCCATTGCGATTCACGAATTTCATGGCCGGATGATGCCCCGAAATCGCGACTTGCCGCAAGAGGCAAATTGTGCAGCAAAATGGACCGGATTGTGCAGCAAAAATCGCAAATCTCGTGGCTGTATCTCTGTAACGTGTTGTTTTTGTGGTATTTTAAGTAAAAAATCTGGCGGAGCAGGTGGGATTCGAACCCACGGAGCGCTCATCACGCTCAACAGTTTTCAAGACTGCCTCAATCGACCACTCTGACACTGCTCCGATCACAATCCCTAACGGCAAGCGACGCGCTCGCCAAGCCCTTCGCTCGTGATTTCCGTGAAAACACCATATGCGAAAAACGGTCGTTAATCCGATCAGTTTGAGCGTGTCGCAAGGAAAGTCTGGTCCGCGCCCATCCAGGTCCCGGACCGGTCCAGAATGATCAAGACCCGTTGAAGTCAGCGCTGGCACAGTGCAGAAGTCAGCTGGCTGAATTGCAGGGGTGATATGGCGCAATGACGCAGTGGGCGCGACAGGGGGATGCACAGCAAGGCGCAGGGCTGCGGCTGGTTATCTATGTGCGCTCGATCTCTGGTGGGGCGGGCAAGAACGCGGTCAAATACGCCAACATCCTCAACGCACAGTGTTATGATACGGTGTTGTGCTGTGTCCGGGCCCCGGATATCGAACAGTTCAGGCTTGTGGATGGGGTGCGCTTGCGTGTCTTTGGCGCACGCCGGAACCTGGCGGCGATCCGGCCGCTGCGCGATGTGCTGACTCAGGAGGCGCCACATATCTGCCTCGTGGTCGATGCCAGCAACCTCTATGCCATGGTGCTGTCGCTTTCCGCCTGCAAGCGGCGCCCCGTATTGGTGCTGCGCGAGGCGCTGTCCACGAAACAGCGGCTCGAACTGCGCAGCCCGGTGAAACAGGTGCTGAAAGGGTGGTTGCATAGGTTCAACTATGCACGCTGCGATCTGGTGATCGCCCTGACCCGAGAGATGATGGGTGAACTGCGGAATTACTGGAATCTGCCCGATCACAAATTGTGCCGTATTCCCAATGGTGTGCCAGTCGAAGCTACGAGGAATCCGCCTATTGCGTTGCGCGCGCGGGTGATTGTCTGCGTCGCGCGGCTGGAGGAACAGAAAGATGTCGCGACCTTGCTGCGCGCGTTCAGCATTCTGCGTGAAACCCATGATTATACACTGGAAATTGCCGGTGACGGGCGTTTGCGGGCTGATCTGGAAGCGCTGGCAGCGCAATTGGGGATCACAAGCCATGTGAGGTTTCTTGGTCATGTCTCTGATATAAAATCACTTTATGCGAATGCACGTCTGTCTGTCCTGCCGTCGCTCTGGGAAGGGTTCCCCAATGTCGTGATTGAGGCGCTGGCGCAGGGCACACCGGTTGTCGCGACCGCCACGCCCGGCGCGGTCGAGGTTTTGCAAGACGGGCAGGCCGGGCTGATCTGCGCGCTGGCTGACCCGGCGGATATGGCCGACAAGATGCGTGCGGCGCTGCAGACGAACTGGTCTGATGCCGCCATTCTGGCGCGCGCGGAGAGCTATTCCGATGCCCGACTGGAAACGCGCGTCACTGATGCCTTCGCGCCACTGGCAGAACGTGTGCGGCAGCCCTGAATTGCGCCCTCAGACCAGGCCGCGAAATCGCTCGGGGATGCGCACGACCGGGTTGCCGGGGATCATGCCGGGTTTGTTGGGGGCATAGAGCGGGCGCAGCCATGTCTGGCGCCTGCGCGCGATCGGAAAATAGGCGTCGCCGTCGAGGGGGTCGCCATTGGTGATGTGGGAAAACAGCGCCTCGCGCCGGGCCAGGTGCCCTTCCCATCCAGTGGCCAGGCGGTCCGGGTCGGCGGTCTTGCCAGTCGCCTGCTGGTAATCGACCATGCCGAAATGGAACAGGAACAGGTTCGGGTCGATGTGGAAATTCCGTCCCTTGATCCGGTGCATCCCCGAGCCCCATGTCAGGGGCCGGGTGGCGATGGCGGGCTTGGTATAGCGGGCCGAGACATGGGCAAAGGACCGCTGGTCGAGAAAGGGGCGCGCGGGGTCAAGCGGCGGCTCCAGCCGCAGATGCTGGCCCACATCCAGTCCCAGCGCCGAGATCGCGGCAGGCGGGCGCGACAGTGCGGAGAGATAGCCGCGCAGATCCACCCCCAGCGCGGGGTCCACGACGATGAATTCATCCACATCAGTCGCGATGACCATGTCATGATAGCGAAACAGCCCGCGCGCGATATCCGACATCACCCGCGCGCGGCGGCGCATGGCGGGCACGCGGGGCAGTGGCTGATGGGGCAGGCGGATCAGGTTGACGGGGCCTGCATCGGGGGGAAGTTGCTGGTCATGCCCGTCCAGGATGACAAGCAGGTTCTCGCGCCCGAAGGTCGCCCCGTAATGCGCGATCCAGCGCGGCAGGAACAGCGCGTCATTGCGCACGGTCGTCATCGCGCAGACCGAGCGGAGTTTGCGGGCCTCAGCCATGTCGGGCCCCCTGTGCATGGGTGCCATTGCGCAGGCTGTCCAGAATGACGCGTTCGACATGGGCATAAAGCTTGCGGTAGTCGAACAGGTCTTCGGCGCCTTGCCGGGATGCGGCGCCCATGGCGCGGGTGCGGTTTGGGTCGGCCAGCAGGGTCTCCATCGCGGTGGTAAACCCGGCGCTGTCGCCCTCGTCACATAACACCCCGTGCTCTCCGTCGCGGACCACCAGCGGAATGCCCGCGTGTCGTGTGCTCAGGATCGCCATGCCAGCGGCCATCGCTTCCTGTATCGCACTTGGCATGCCTTCGGTTTCGCCGTCGCGCCCGGTCAGCGCGTGCAGGACGAAAATGTCGCCCTCGGCCAGCAGGGCGCGGATGTCCTGCGCGCTGCGCTGCCCGTGAAAGGTGATGCGCCCTGCATGGGGGGATGTCGCCGCCGCCGCCTTGCAGGCCGCAAGCTCGGGGCCTTGTCCGACCATGTCCAGCCGTGCTTGCGGGTAGCGCTCGGCAAGGTGCAGAAAGCTGTCCAGTGTCCTGCGCGGCGCTTTCTTCTCGACAAAGCGGCCAACGAACACCATGCGCCCCGCTTGCTTTGTCCCCGGTTGGAAAAACTGCACATCCGTGCCGCTGGGCACGATATGGGCGTTGGGATGGGCCAGCCCATGCGCCGCCAGATTGTCCAGCAGAAACTGCGACACGGCAAAGATACCCGAAAGTTCGGGCATCATCCGGCGATACCCCTCGACCCGGACAGGGTGGCGCAGGTATTTGCTGGCATCGCGCCCCCGGAAATATGAAAACAGCGGCAGCCCGGCGGCTTGCGCAACGGGCCAGAGCGACACGGCCTGCGATCCGAATTCCGCCAGTATCGCCTCGACCCCTTCATCGGCAAGGAACCGCAACAGCGCCGCGCGGCCCTTGCCATAGGGCACGAAGGGCGCGCTGTATCGCTGGTGATTGCGCCACAGATGAAACGGGGCTGTCGCCAGATCATGCGGGTTCATCGCGGCCTGCAGGCGGCTGAACACTGGTTTGCGCAACCGGTTCTCACCCGTCTCGCGCCCGCACAGGACGACCGAATTGCCGCCGAACAGATGCTCGATATGGCGGTTCACGAATGTCTCGCCCCCGCGCATATACCGCCCGGTCGCGACACATAACCTGCAATCTTCAGACATGTTCCGGCTTTCCCGTGGCGGAGTGACAGCGCGGCGCAAAATCGCGCGTCGCCAGGCGGGGTGCAAGCCGTTTCTTCTGCGTGACCGGTAAATTGATTGACGGATCAATCAAAACCCGATTATGCAGGGGCGATCCCAAATGACGGACAGGTCGGATGCCGAAGCTTGGAATGGAACCCATACGCCGCGATGCGTTCATCGCCGCCACGATCGCCGAGATCGGGCAGGCGGGGTCGCTGGATGTGACCGTGGGACAGATCGCGCGGCGCGCAGGCATGTCCTCGGGGCTGGCGCATCATTATTTCGGGTCCAAGGATCAGATGTTTCTGGCCGCCATGCGCCATGTGCTGACCCTCTATGGCGCGGAAATGCGTTCGGCCCTGCGGGGGGCGGACAGCCCCCGTGCGCGGCTGCATGCGCTGGTGCGGGTGTCCTTTACCGGCAGTAATTTCCGCCGCGAGGTGGTCGCCGCCTGGCTGAATTTCTATGTCATGGCACAGCGCCATGATGATGCCGCGCGCCTGCTGCGCATCTATCAGGCCCGCATCCGGGCCAATCTGCGCCATGCGCTGCGCCAATGCGGCAGCGCGCAGGCCGAGGCGCTGGCCGAAGGGGCCGCGGCCATGATCGATGGCGCCTATCTCTATGAGGCACTGGGCACCGGCCAGCCCGATGGCGACCGCGCAACCGCGCAGGTTCTGGGCTGGATCGAGGCCGCGCTGCCGGAAAAGGACAATACCGCATGACACAACCGCCCAACATCCTGATCATCATGGTCGATCAGTTGAATGGCACGCTGTTCCCCGACGGCCCGGCCGATTGGCTGCATGTGCCGAACCTGCGCAAGCTGGCCGCGCGCTCGGTCCGGTTTGCCAATGCCTACACGGCCAGCCCGCTTTGCGCGCCGGGCCGGGCGTCCTTCATGGCGGGGCAATTGCCGTCGCGCACGCGGGTCTATGACAATGCGGCCGAGTTCGCCTCGGACACGCCGTGTTTCACGCATCATCTGCGTCGCGCGGGCTATCACACCTGTCTGGCGGGCAAGATGCATTTCGTGGGCCCCGACCAGTTGCACGGGTTCGAGGAGCGTCTGACCACCGATATCTACCCTGCCGATTTCGGCTGGACGCCCGATTACCGCAAACCGGGCGAGCGGATCGACTGGTGGTATCACAATCTGGGGTCCGTCACCGGGGCGGGCGTGGCCGAGATTTCCAACCAGATGGAATATGATGACGAGGTCGCGCATCACGCCAGGGCCAAGCTCTATGATCTGGCGCGCGGCCATGATGCGCGGCCCTGGTGCCTGACAGTCAGCTTTACCCATCCGCATGACCCCTATGTGGCGCGGCGCAAATACTGGGACCTGTATGAGGATTGCGCGCATCTGACCCCCACCCAGCCCGATCCGGGTTACGCCGCGCAGGACCCGCACAGCAAGCGGCTGTTCGATGCCAATGACTGGCGCAGCTTTTCCATCAGCGACGAGGATGTGCGCCGTTCGCGCCGCGCCTATTACGCCAATATCAGCTATCTGGACGACAAGATCGGCGAGCTGCTGCGCGTGCTGGATGAGACGCGGCAAGAGGCAGTGGTCGTGTTCCTGTCCGACCATGGCGACATGCTGGGCGAGCGCGGGCTGTGGTTCAAGATGAGTTTTTTCGAAGGCTCGGCCCGCGTGCCGCTGATGATCGCGACACCGGGGGGGACCGGGCGCGCGGTGGCGGACCCGGTCTCGACCATGGATGTGCTGCCGACACTGGCCGATCTGGCCGGGATGGACCTGTCGGGTGTCGCGCCCTGGACGGATGGCGAAAGCCTGCTGCCGCTGATGGACGGGGGCGTGCGCACCAGCCCCGTGGCGATGGAATACGCCGCCGAAGGGTCGATCACACCCTTGGTGGGGCTGCGGCATGGGCAGTGGAAATACATCGCCTGCCGCGCGGACCCCGAACAGCTTTACGATCTGGATGCGGACCCGCAAGAGCAGGTCAATCTGGCCCGCTCGCCTGAACATGCCGAGATATTGCAGGAGTTGCGCGCAACCGCGCAGGCCCGCTGGGATCTGGAGCGGTTCGATGCAGACGTGCGCGAAAGCCAGGCGCGGCGCTGGGTCGTCTATGAGGCGCTGCGCAACGGGGCCTATTTCCCGTGGGATTTCCAGCCGCTGCAAAAGGCCTCGGAACGCTACATGCGCAACCACATGGATCTGAACGTGCTGGAAGACAACCAGCGATACCCGAGGGGGGAATGATGCGCGCACAACCCAAGGCCAGCCATTTCATCGACGGACGCTTTGTCGAGGATGACAGCGGCACCCCGTTCGAGAGCATTCATCCCGCCACGGGCGAGGTGATCGCCCGGCTGCACGCGGCGACACCCGCGATCATCGACCGCGCGCTGGCGGCAGCGACAGCGGCGCAGGCCGACTGGGCCGCGCGCGCGCCGGTCGAGCGCGGGCGCATCCTGCACCGCACGGCGGAACTGATGCGCGCGCGCAACCGCGACCTGTCGGTGTTGGAGACGCTGGATACCGGCAAGCCCCTGCAGGAAACGCTGGTGGCGGATGCGGCCTCGGGGGCGGATGCGCTGGAGTATTTCGCAGGCTTCGCACCCACGGTCACGGGCCAGACCATCGCGCTGGGGGGCGACATGGCCTATACCCTGCGCGAGCCGCTGGGGGTCTGTGCCGCGATCGGGGCGTGGAACTACCCCATGCAGATCGCCTGCTGGAAAGCCGCGCCCGCGCTGGCCTTCGGCAATGCGGTCGTGTTCAAACCCTCTGAACTGACACCGCTGAGCGCGCTGGCGCTGGGCGAGATCCTGACCGAGGCGGGCCTGCCCGCGGGGCTGTTCAATGTGGTGCAGGGCGCGGGCGCGGTGGGCTCTGCGCTGGTGGGCGATCCGCGCGTGGCCAAAGTGTCGCTTACGGGCTCGGTGCCCACGGGCCGCAAGGTCTATGCGCAGGCCGCCGAGGGCATCAAGGCGGCGACGATGGAACTGGGGGGCAAATCGCCGCTGATCGTCTTTGACGATTCAGATCTGGACAATGCCGTGGGCGCGGCAATGCTGGGGAATTTCTATTCCAGCGGTCAGATCTGTTCGAACGGCACGCGGGTCTTCGTCCAGCGCGGGCTGCGCGATGCGTTTCTGGAACGGCTGGCCGCGCGGGCCGCGACGATCACCCTGGGCGACCCGCTGGATGAGGCGACGCAGATGGGCCCCCTGGTCAGCCATGCGCAGATGGAGCGTGTG
>PWWF01000159.1 GCA_003561595.1 Paracoccaceae bacterium
CGAATTGCGTCTGGGCGCGGGTGCGGGCATCGTCTTCCAGCCCGGCAACAGCGCCGTCGCGCATGGACAGGCGCCCATCCACGAACACGGCGCGGGTGATGCGCCCGCTGGCCCCCAGCACCAGCGATTGCACCGGGTCGATGGTGGGGGTGATCCCCCGATCCAGATCGAACACGGCGATATCGGCGCAGGCTCCGGGCGCGATCCGGCCCAGATCATCGCGTCCCAGCGCGCGCGCGCCATTCGTCGTGGCCAGATCGACCATGTCGGCGGCGCTCAGCGCGCCGGGATCGCCGGTGACGATGCGGCCCACGATCTGCCCCACGGCAAGGTTCAGCACCATGTCAGGCGGCGCTGTGTCCGTGCCCATGGCGACATTGATGCCCAGCGCACGCGCACCGCGCACATCCAGCGTGCCGCCGCCGCGCGCCGACACCAGCGGGCAATGGATGATATGAACCCCGTGCTCGGCATAAAGCGCCAGATCGCCGGCATCTGCCTTCGTCGCATGCGGGGCCAGCAGACGCGGTGACAGCACACCCAGTTCGGCCAGCCAGCGCGGCGCAGTGGTGCCGTGCAGCGCGCGCACGGTATCCACCTCCATTTGCCCTTGCGCGCAATGCAGGCGGATGGGGCAGTCCAGTTCATCGGCCGCAGCCGCCGTACGACGCAGCAATTCTGCGGTGCAGGTTTCCACCCGGTCGGGCGCGAGCAGGCCACGGATCAGCCCGCCATGGGTCATGTCATGGTCCCTGACAAACCGGATTGCAGCGTCGAGCCCGGCCAGACCGCGCGCCTCGTCAAAGCGCGGTTCCATCTTGCCGGGTGCGGTCAGCACCATCCCGCCGCTGCGATAGGCCGGACCAAGATAGACGCGCAGCCCCAGATCCGACGCGGCCTGCGCGGCGGCATCGAATTCGGCCACCGTTTCCCCCCATTCGCGGTAAAAGAGCGAGGCAATGGGCGCGGCCGTGGTGATCCCGTTACGCAGCAATTCGGCAAAGGCATAGCGCTTCTGAAAGGCCAGTTCCTCGGGCGCATACATTTCATAGGGGCCGCGCGCGACGTAGCTTTCGGGCCAGACACGGCCCTTGGCCCAGGCGGGGTGGTTATCCACGCCCAGGATCGTCGTATCAAGGTCTGACAGCGCATCAAGATCAACGAGGCCGGGGCTGACAAGTGCGTGCCCGAAATCTATGCGACGGGCGACGTCAGACCGGCCAGCGGGGGCAATGCCGGTGATGCGCGGGCCGTCGATCACCACTTCGGCCCCGCGCAGCAGTCTGTGGCCATCCGCGCCCCAGGCCAGCAGCCAGTCAGCGGTCAGCGCTGTCGGGCCATCGGGCCGCGCGCCAAGGCGGAGGGTATCCAGCGCATCCGTCATGGGATGCCTCGCGAGGGCGCGCCGTTACGCGCGACAACGCGCCCGGCCTTGACCACCAGCGGGCGGGGCGCAGCAAGGCTCAGCGCCTCGGCCGGGCAGGAGCCTTGCAGCAGCACCAGATCGCCCGGCGCGCCGGGGGCGAGCAGCCGCCCGTCCCGCCCTGTTGCCGCCGCACCGCCGGGTCCGATGATGTCCAGCAGCACCTCCAGTTCAGCATCCGTGCGAAAGCCGTTCTTCATCCCGAGGATCTGCGCGCGGTGCAGCATGTCGGGCTGGCCCCACGGTCCCCATGTGTCGCGGATCCCGTCACACCCGGCGCCCACCGGCACGCCCACCGCACGCAGCGTCCGCAAGGCAGGAACCGTCGCCGATGGTGCGCCCGTGGTCATCACCGCCACCCGCTGGGTCGCCAGTTCCTCCATCAGCGCGCGGGCGCGGGTTTCAGGCAGGCCGCCGAGGCAGAAGGCATGGCTGATCGCCACCTGCCCCTGCATGGCATGGGCACGGGTGCGTTCAAGGATCAATTCGGTTGAAAAGGCCCCCATATCGCCGGGTTCATGCAAGTGGATGTCGATGGGTTTGCCGTGTTTCTCGGCCAGCGCGAACAGGGCATCAAGCTGGCCCTTGGGGTCGCGGTCGATAGCGCAGGGGTCCAGCCCGCCGACGATATCGGCGCCCGCGCGCAGCACCGTGTCCATCAGGTCCAGCGTGCCGGGGCGCACCATCAGCCCCGATTGGGGGAAGGCCACGATCTCGATCTCTACCACCCCGGCCAGCGCGGCGCGCGTGGCTTCCAGCCCGTCGAACAGGCTGCGGCCATGGTCGGTATCCACATCCACATGGCTGCGGATCAGGGTGGTGCCGTTTGCCACCAGATGCAGCGCGTGGCGCATGGACTGGCGATGAACGTCCAGTCCGATCCGGTTGCGGTCATTGCGTTCATTATCGATCAGGTTCTGCAATGGCCCGCCCTTGCGGTCGGCATACCAGTCCATGCCCCAGACGGTCTTGTCCAGATGCGTATGGGCTTCGACAAATCCCGGCCAGACGATGGCGCCGCCCGCATCCTCGACCGGCATATCGGGCGCGGTCAGGCCCGCAGCCATATCGGCGATGACCCCGTTGCGGATCGCGATGTCGCAGGCGGGCCCGCCCATGGGGCGCGTGTTGCGCAGCAGAAGATCAGCCATGTATGTTACCTCAGTTTGGGGTTCAGCGCGTCGCGCAGCCAGTCACCCACCAGATTGATGGCCACCACCAGAAGCGACAATTGCAGCACCGGGAACAGCACGATCCACCATTGGCCCGAAAACAGGTAGTTATTCCCGATCCGGATCAGCGTGCCCAGGCTTGGCAGGCTCGCCGGCATGCCCACGCCCAGAAAGGACAGCGTGGCCTCTGCCAGAATGGCCATGCCGAAGCTGAGCGTGGCCGCCACCAGAACCGGGGTCAGCGTGTTGGGCAGGATATGGCGCAGCATGATCCGGCGCGGGCTGACCCGCAGCAGGCGCGCGGCCTCGACATATTCCTTGCGCCGCTCGACACTGGTCTGGGCGCGCACAATACGCGCATATTGCACCCAGTTGCTGAGCGTGATCGCAAAGACGATCACCCCTGCCGCCCCCAGCGCCCGCCAGCCTGATGGCAGCATGTCCATCGCCACAGCACTTGCCAGGATCGCCAGAAGAATGGTCGGGATGGATAGCAGCACATCGGCAAAGCGCATCAGCAGATTGTCCATGATTCCGCCGAAAAAGCCTGCCGCCAGGCCCACCAGAACCCCGATTACCAGCGACAGCACCACCGCCGATACGGCAATCAGGATCGAGGTGCGCGACCCATACAGGATGCCCGACAACACATCGCGGCCCTGAATGTCGGTGCCAAGGATAAAGGGCCAGCGTCCGCCCTCCTGCCAGATCGGCGGCACGCGCGCGTTCATGAGTTGCAGTTGCGCCGAGTCATACACGTTTTGCGGCGCGATCAGCGGCGCCGCAAAGGCCGCGACGACCAGCACCACCAGCATGCAGGCCCCCACCACAGCACCGCGATGGGTGACAAAGGAATGCCACAGATCGCTGTCGCGCATCCGCGCGAAGCGCGAGGGCCGCGTCAAGACCGGTTCCTGATCGACTTGCAGGGTCATTGCGGCGCCCCTCCCTTTTCAGATCTTTTCTTGCCGCAGGCGCGGGTCGATCACCGCATAGATGATATCAACCAACGTGTTGAGCGTGACGAAAATGGCAGAGGTAATGACCAGATACGCGGCCATGATCGGGAAATCGAGGCTGAGCACTGCCTGAATGAACAACAGCCCCATGCCCGGCCACTGAAAGACCGTTTCCGTGACCAGCGCAAAGGCGATCAGCGTGCCGAAATTCATCGCCGTCAGCGTGGCCACCGGCATCAGGCAATTGCGCAGCGCGTGGCGGTAATGGACGATCCGGCGCGGCACGCCGCGGGCGCGCGCGAATTTGACGAAATCCGAGCGCAGAACCTCCAGCATCTCGGCCCGGACGATCCGCATCACCAGAGTGATTTCATAAAGCGCCAGTGCGATGGCGGGCAGGATGATCGCGTTGCGCCCCGATGCGGTCAGCAAACCGGTGGACCACCATCCGATCTGCACTGTCTCGCCCCGCCCGAAACCCGGCGCCCATCCCAGCATGACCGAAAACACCAGTATCAGCATGATGGCGATCACGAAACTGGGCAGCGACACGCCGAATATGCTCAGGAATTGCAACCCTTCGGAAAACCATTTTCCGCGATGAATGGCCGTGATCACCCCTAGCGGGACGCCGATCAGCAGCGACAGCATGGACGCGATGAAGACCAGTTCCAGCGTGGCGGGCAACCGGCTGGCGATCAGCGACATCACATCGCGCTGCGTCTGGTAGGAGATGCCAAATTCCCCCTGCGCGGCGTTCATCACGAATGTGGCATACTGCACCAGAAAGGGCTGATCCAATCCCAGCCGTTCGCGCAATGCGTCACGATCGGCCTGCGTGGCCTGTTCGTTGACCATCATTTCCACCGGGTCCCCGGCGACAGCAAAGATCAGGAAGGCGAGGAAGGCGACAGCCAGCATCACCAGAATGGCGCTGCCGATACGTTTGATCAGAAAGGCAATCATGGGATCACTCCGGCTGAAAAGGTCCCGCCCGGCACGCGCGCCGGGCGGGTTGGCGCCCCGATCAGTCGGCCAGACGGGTCGTCCAGTGGCGGGGCTTGTTGTCGCCCTGCTGCAGGATATCGACCACCCGGCTTGACGCGGCCCATGCCATCGGCTGCTCATGCAGGGGCGCGAAGATCAATTCATCGCGTGCGATCTGAAGCGCCTCGGTCTGCATCGCGATGCGGGTGTCAAAATCGAGTTCAACCGCCGCGGACTGGATCAGCGCGTCGATTTCGGGATAGGACCAGCCGCCCCAGTTGAACACGCCGGCATTGCCTTCGTTACTATGCAGCACCTGCACAAGGATCGAATAGCTGTCCAGCATCGGCAGGTTCGCCCAGCCAAAACTCCACATATCGGCCGAGCCGGAGGTGCGCTTCGGCGTCTGCTGGGCGCGTTCGGCGATATCCAGCGTCACATCGAAACCGACGCGGTTCAGCATCGGCACCACAGCGTTGCAGAGCTCCTCTTCGTTCACATAGCCGTTGTTCATGCAGTTGAGTGTGAAGCTGAAGCCAGTGGCCCCTGCGTCCTCCAGCAGCGCGCTGGCCGTCTCGGGATCGAAGGCGCGAGGCTCGCCCATCTCATCAGTGTAACCGGGGATTTCCGGGGCAACCAGCGCCCCTGTCACGCGCGAGTTGCCCTGCATGATGACGTCGCGGATCGATTCTGCATCGATCGCATGGGCGAAGGCCTGGCGCACGCGCAGATCGTTGAACATGTTCTCCTGCCCCTCGGACAGCGTGTCGCGCCGGTTGAAGCCGAACATGACCGTGCGCAGATCCTGCGTGACCACCGGATCGACATCGGGCGAGGCTTCCAGCCGCGCAAGGTCCTGCAACGGCGCGTTTTCGGTGAAATCTATGCTGCCCGACAACAGCGCGGCCACGCGGGTCGCGGCCGACGAAATGGGCGTGAATTCGATGCCGGTCAGATTGTGCCGGGCCTCGTCCCACCAATCCTCATTGACCTCCAGCGTGACATTGCTGTCTGGCACCCACTCCACCACCCGGAACGGGCCTGTGCCATTGGCGTTGAATGTCGGAAACCCTTCGATCCCGGCGCCGACATCCGTGGGTTCCAGCGCATCATTATCGGTCAGCCACTGCGCGTTGAAGATATGGATATTGGTCAGATCGTTCAGGAGCAGCGGGTAGTTGGCATCCACAGTCATCTCGATGGTCAGATCATCGATGATTTCGGCCGACTGATAGGCGGGCAGATTGCCGCGCAGCGGTGAATTGGGGTGGCTGACCCGTTCAAGCGAGGCCAGCACGTCCTCCGCTGTCAGGGGTGCGCCGTTATGAAAGGTTACGCCGTCGCGCAGGGTGAAGCGCCATGTGGTTTCATCCACGATTTCCCATTCAGTGGCGAGCGCAGGGACAATCTCGAATTCCTCATTATAGCGGACAAGCCCATCATAGACATGGTCCAGAAAACCGATGGTGAAGGAATCTCCGTAGGAATAGGGGTCGAGCGATACGATATCGCGCGCAGCACCCCAGCGCAGAATTTCAGCCGATGCCGAACCGGCAAGAAATCCCAGCGCGACACTGCACAACAATGTTTTTCTTAGGGTAGTCATGACTTGCACATCTCCTGTTATTGCCAAATCCGTTCACGTCCGGCCTTGTCGTTGCGACTGGCGCAATGGCGCCGCGACGGGCGACTGCGCGTTGTCCTCTTGAAGGTGGCGGATTGTTAATAAGATTGTCAACGATTTCGTTGCCAATGCGTGGGCGGTGGGGCAATCAGCTCCAAAGCGCCGCAATATTGTGCAACTGAAGTATATTTCGCGGCCATCACGGGTGTTGAGAAAGCGAAACTTGAGCCATGACAGCGACACCACGCTCGAAACGAGCCAGTCATAGATTTCAGAGACAAGCCCGAGTTCGCGCCGGAGACGGGCGCAAATCGTGCTCTGTTCCGTGTCTGTTTATTGCTTATGCGCGTCGGTCTGCTGTCTGGTGCGTACAGTGGCAGATTCGCCCCGAAAGCAAGGCCGATCTAGGCAGCCTCGCGCAGCGCCCAGACGCGAACCTCAAGCAGCGAATCGCGCCGCGACGCAGCCATCCCGACGACCGAAAGCCCCGGAGGGGCCTCAGCTGGGACCCAGGCGTTCCAGACGGACACGAAGGCTGGCCAGTCCGCCATATCGGCAAGCCAGAGTTGCACCTGCAAGATCTGATCACGGCTGCTGCCCATTTCGACAAGCAGAGCGTCGATGGCCGACAGGATATCGTGCGCCTGCCCCGCGAAATCAGCACTTCTGTCAGGGGCGGTCAGGCAGGCCGATGCGATATCACCAGCGCCGGACCCAAGGAAGATATGCGGTCCCTTGCCGCCGATACGACCTGCCTTCTGAACGCTCATGACGGGGGACCCGACCGGTAACCGACCGCGACGAGTTCGACCAGAAGATCGGGGCGGCAAAGCTCCCCGGATACACAGGTGCGCGCCGGAGGATCATCGTTCGCTACCCAGTCATTCCAGACCGCATTCAGCGCCGAGAAATAGCGCATGTCCTTGAGCCAGATCGTGACTGTAAACAGGTCCTGCTGCCCGATTCCGGCCTCAGCCATCAGCATGTCGAGCCGCGCAAGCGCATCGCGCGTCTGCGCCTTGATATCACCATCAAGGGTGCGTGGCTGGATTCCGGTCAGATAAACCCACGGCCCGCCTGCGCAAACGAGGGCGCGCCTTGCGCCGTCCAGATCTTCGATATGGCTTCGCTGAATCATCAGGAACGGCCTTTCATGTCAATCTCGGCCTCGAAGCATCCGGGCGAGCCTCGCGCCGCAGCGTCAGTTTATCTTATCCGGCGCCCGCAGCTCGCGATCTCCCACATAAATTCGACCGCATTACCGCCGGACAGGACGCCGCGCTGCCACATAGGCACTGATAATGAAGCTCTCGTCAATCTTTGAATGCAAGACGGATATCGCTCGCCACAAGGACGGGCAAGTCGTGCCTGATCCAGCCCGCTCGCCCGGCGCGTGATCGTGACGGGCTGAGTGTCGAAATGCATCAGTCCGTGATCGTCGCATCCGGCAATGACGGAGGCGACGGTCAGGCTGGCACCCCCGGCGCTGTCGGGCAATCTTTTTTACACTTATAGATTGCACCATTTTGCGTGTGCGCATTCGTCCGATGCACTCAGGCCAAGCGGGACGCAACACCGCGCATGCGGGCTGGCTTTTGCGACAGTAGCACATGCCGACCGGGATAACACCTGATCGCCAGAGATATTCGCACCGACCATAGCTTACGCCGGTTTGACAGCCTTGTTCCCGTTCAGGGCCGCCTGTGTGATCTGGCGCGGCGATGTCCTGCGCGCAATCAGCCTCGCCTGGATATGGCGCCGTCAGACGATCTGCCCCGCCGCCCACCCCGAACTCCAGGCCCACTGAAAGTTGTAGCCGCCCAGCCAACCGGTCACATCGACCAGTTCGCCCACCACATGAAGCCCCGGAACCGCGCGCGCGGCGAAGCTGCGTGCGTCCAGATCCCGCGTGTCGACCCCGCCCGCCGTCACTTCCGCCGTGCGCCACCCTTCGGTTCCGGCGGGAACCAGTTGCCAGTCATGAACGCTGCGAGCGAGCCTTTCGAACCCGGCCCGCGTCTGGTCGCCCAATCGCCCCGACAGCCCGGCCCGCGCCACAACGCTGCGCGCCAGCGCCTGTGGCAGGTCGATGACATTGACCAGATCGCGCCCGCCCAGTCCTGCGGCCCGACCCGACTCGGCCTTGAGCGCGAGGTCTTGCCCCGGGCACAGGTCGACACGGATCGCGCGGCCCGGTGTCCAGTAGCTGGAAATCTGCAGGATCGACGGGCCGGACAGCCCGCGATGCGTGAAGAGCAACCCCTCCTCGAACGCGATCTTCTGGGCCTCGGTCCCCACTCGCGCCTGCACCGATAGCCCGGAGAGCGGGCGCAGCACCTCGAGTTGTGCGTCGGTAAAGACCAGCGGCACCAGCGCTGGACGGGTCGGTACGATCCTGAGCCCGAACGCCTCGGCCACCCGGTAGCCGAAATCGCTGGCGCCCATCTTCGGGATCGACTTGCCGCCCGTGGCCAGCACAACCGAACGCGCCGTGATCTCGCCCGCATCGGTTTCGACCCGGAAATCGCCATCGGCGCCGCGCGTCACCGCCCCCGGGCGCACGCCCAGCCGGAGTTCCCCGCCAGCGGCATGCAGATCCCGCAGCAGCAGGCTGACGATCTGCCGTGCGGACCCATCGCAGAAAAGCTGTCCGAGTGTCTTTTCATGCCAGGCGATGCCCGCACGCGTGATCCGGTCGATGAAGTCCTGCTGAGTGTAGCGGCTGAGCGCCGAGCGCGCGAAGCGGGGGTTTTGCGACAAGAACCGGTCCGGCGAGATGTGAAGATTGGTGAAGTTGCACCGCCCCCCGCCCGATATGCGGATCTTCTCTCCGGCGGCACGGGCATGATCCAGCACCACGACGCGCCGCCCCCGGCGCGCCGCCTCGATGGCGCACATCAGGCCCGCAGCCCCCGCGCCCAGAATGATAACGTCCCACATCATCGCGTTCCCGCACCTTCCAGGCCCCTGATAGTCCGGGTGCACCTGACGCGCCAGACCGCAAAACCGACGCGACATTCCGCGATTCGTCAGTTCACCGTTCCGTGCGCCGATCCCATACCATTGATTTGTAATGA
Source organism: Paracoccaceae bacterium (assembly GCA_003561595.1). GTDB lineage: Bacteria > Pseudomonadota > Alphaproteobacteria > Rhodobacterales > Rhodobacteraceae > Roseinatronobacter. The sequence continues at coordinate 9,243 of PWWF01000159.1, forward strand.
TAAAGTGGCCCACTTGGGTGGGTTATGACCATCTGAAACTGACCCACCCAAATGGGTCACTTTTGCATGCTGATTCACAGACCAGTGCCGAGGACGGCCGACATTTTCGGCCGCGAAGACGTCAATCGGGGTGAAAACGAAGAGCATGACAGGAGGCCATGCCTCACGATCACTCACACGGTCAGCGAGGACGGCCCGCGGCAGATGATTACGCTGATCCATGGGCTCAGGCAGAATGGACAGCGGCACAAAGGCAGGCTCCGCCGGCTCCGACGCAGGCGATCCGTTCAGCGTATCCATCAGGTCACCCGGCAAAGCCAGCCGACCCTGCCGGGCATGACGACGCCAATCTGACAGGTGATGTGGGAGCAAATCGTA
>PWWF01000250.1 GCA_003561595.1 Paracoccaceae bacterium
AAGGGCTGGGTGCTGCATGGCAGCCCGGTCTATGCCTATGACACAGGGCGCGGAGTGATGCGCTGCGCACAGGCCGTGGTGAAAGAGGTTGACGGGACCTATTCGCCCGAGCTGAAGCTCGGAAGCCTTTGAGTGGCGCGGGCTGCGCCCGCGCGTTTTTGAGTATTTTCGGCAAGATGAAGGGGGCACGGCATGGGCAAGACCAATCCCGGGCGGTTTTTTGAGGATTATCGTGTCGGGCAGGTCATCGCACATGCTGTGCCGCGCACGATCTCTGGCGGAGAGCGGGCGCTTTATCATGCGCTTTATCCCGCGCGCGGGGCGCTTCACTCCTCGGATGAGTTTGCGCGGGGATGCGGGCTGGCAGCAAGCCCGGTGGATGATCTGATCACCTTTCATGTCGTCTTCGGCAAGTCGGTGCCGGATATCAGCCTGAATGCCGTTGCCAATCTGGGCTATGCCGAGGGGCGGTTTCATGCGCCGGTCTATCCGGGCGACACGCTGCGCAGTTCGTCCGAAGTGATCGGGCTGAAGCAGAATTCCAATGGCCGCACCGGGGTTGTCTGGGTGCGCACGCGCGGGACCAACCAGCGCGGTGATCTGGTGCTGGACTATGTGCGCTGGGTGATGGTGCGCAAGCGCGACCCGCAGGCGGCGGCACCCGAAACCGTGGTGCCCGATCTGGCCCCTGCGGTGCGTGCGGCGGATCTGGTGGTGCCTGCAGGGCTGGATTTCACGCGATACGATGACGCGCTGGCGGGCGAGCCTCATCGCTGGGGGGATTACGCCCTGGGCGAGGTGATCGACCATGTCGATGGCGTCACGGTCGAGGAGGCCGAGCATATGCTGGCAACCCGGCTATGGCAGAACACGGCCAAGGTCCATTTCGACGCCACATTGCGCGAAGATGGGAAACGGCTGATCTATGGCGGTCATGTCATCAGCCTGGCGCGGGCGCTGTCCTTCAATGGGCTGGCCAATGCGCAGATGATCGTGGCGATCAATGCCGGGGCGCATGCGAACCCCTGTTTCGCGGGCGATACGGTGCGCGCCTGGTCCGAGGTGCTGGACAAGGCCGAGACGGGCGCGCCCGGTGTGGGTGCGCTGCGCCTGCGGCTGGTTGCGACGCGCGGGGCGGCCGGGGTGCTGAAGGGCGAGGACGGGAAATACCATCCCGATGTGCTGCTGGATCTGGATTACTGGGCGCTGATGCCAGTGTGAGGGCCGGGTCGGGGCGTGAGTCGCCTGCATGGACCGCAATGGTGATCACGGGGCCGCGCACTTGTGATCACGCATGGAATTTTTGTGATCGCATATCGCGCGGGAGTGAAAAAATCCGTGCGTATCGGGTGTTTTTTCGGTGTCTTATGCGCCTGTCTGCGTGACATCGGCGTGAAAATCAGTATGTCAGGGCATACCGAGCAAGGGTGCCAGAGCGCAGCCGCGCCACAGCGAAGGAGCCATGCATGGCCGATGTCAACAGGGGCAACCGCCCGCTTTCCCCGCATCTGCAAGTCTATCGTCTGCCGCTTGCGGCGATTACCTCGATCCTGAATCGCATCACCGGGGTCGGGATGACGCTTGCGGCAATCCTGATTGTCTGGTGGTTCGCTGCCGGGGCGTTCAGCGCGTCGTATTTCGAGGTTGCGGACGGGCTGCTGACCTCGATCCTGGGGCATCTGATCCTCATCGGGTCGCTGGCGGCACTGTGGTATCACATGCTCAATTCGATGCGTCACCTGATCTGGGATACGGGCCGGATGATGGATGTCGAGACAGTCGAGAAATCCAGCTATGTGGTTTTTGCGGGCACAGCCGTGCTGACCCTGCTGACCATCATCATCGTCTGAGGAGGCCACATCATGGGATACAGAACCGATTACGCCCGTGTGCACGGCTCTGGCGCGGCAGGCGAAGGATCGCATCACTGGTGGAGCCAGCGCATCACCTCCATCGCGCTGATACCGCTGACGCTGTTGTTCATCTTTCCGTTCGGTCGCGCGCTGGGCGGCGGGCATGAGGCCTTTGTCGCCACGTATTCGAACCTGTGGCACGCGCTTGTGGCAGTGCTGTTCATCATCGCCGCGTTCGCGCATCTGCAGCAGGGCTTGCAGGTCGTGATCGAGGACTATGTGTCAGGCAAGGCGGCGCGCACAGCAGCGCTTCTGGCCAATACGTTGCTGACCTGGGCCCTTGGGGTGGCGGGTGTGCTGTCTGTCGCCTCTGTGCTGTTCAGCGCCTGAAGGAAAAGAGATGTCTGCATACAAGATCGAAGAACATAGCTATGATGTCGTGGTCGTGGGCGCCGGTGGTGCCGGTTTGCGCGCCACGCTCGGGATGGCCGAACAGGGGTTGAAAACCGCCTGCGTGACCAAGGTGTTTCCCACCCGCTCGCATACGGTTGCGGCGCAGGGCGGGATCGCGGCGTCGCTGTCCAACATGGGGCCGGATCATTGGCAATGGCATATGTATGACACGGTCAAGGGCAGTGACTGGCTGGGCGATACGGATGCGATGGAGTATCTGGCGCGCGAGGCCCCCAAGGCCGTCTATGAGCTGGAACATTACGGCGTGCCGTTTTCGCGCACCGAAGAGGGCAAGATTTACCAGCGCCCCTTTGGTGGTCACACGACCGAGTTCGGCGAAGGCCCCCCGGTGCAGCGCACCTGCGCGGCTGCCGACCGCACCGGCCACGCCATGTTGCACACGCTCTATGGCCAGAGCCTGAAGCAAAAGGCCGAGTTCTATATCGAATATTTCGCCACCGACCTGATCATGTCCGAGGATGGCGTCTGTCAGGGTGTGCTGGCCTGGAAGCTTGACGATGGCAGCCTGCATCTGTTCAGCGCCAAGATGGTGGTGTTGGCGACAGGCGGCTACGGGCGGGCGTATTTCAGCGCCACCAGTGCGCATACCTGCACGGGCGACGGCAATGGCATGGTCGCGCGGGCGGGCCTGCCGCTGCAGGACATGGAATTCGTGCAGTTCCACCCGACCGGCATCTATGGCGCGGGCTGTCTGATTACCGAGGGCGCGCGCGGCGAAGGCGGTTACCTGACCAATTCCGAGGGCGAGCGCTTCATGGAGCGCTATGCGCCCACCTACAAGGATCTGGCCAGCCGCGATGTGGTGTCGCGCTGCATGACAATGGAGATCCGCGAAGGTCGGGGCGTGGGGCCGAACAAGGATCATATCCATCTGCACCTGAACCACCTGCCGCCCGAGACGCTGAAGCTGCGCCTGCCCGGTATCTCGGAAAGCGCGCGGGTCTTTGCCGGCGTCGATGTGAACAAGGAACCGATCCCGGTTCTGCCCACCGTGCATTACAACATGGGAGGCATCCCCACCAATTACTGGGGCGAAGTGCTGAACCCCACGGCGGATGATCCCAATCGCGTGGCACCCGGCCTGATGGCCGTGGGCGAGGCGGCCTGTGCCAGCGTGCATGGTGCGAACAGGCTTGGGTCGAATTCGCTGATCGACCTCGTGGTGTTTGGCCGCGCGGCGGCAATCCGGGCGGGCAAGGTGGTGGACCCCGAAGCGCCGGTTCCCACGGCGAACAAGGCCAGCCTCGACAAGGCCATTGAGCGGTTCGACCATTTCCGCAACCTGGACGGGGCCGTGCCGACCGCCGAGCTGCGGATGGAGATGCAGAAGACCATGCAGGAAGATGCCGCCGTCTTCCGCACCGACAAGACGCTGGCCGAGGGCTGCCGCAAGATGGCAGAGGTCGCGGGCAAGATGGGCGATCTGAAGGTCACTGACCGGACGCTGATCTGGAACTCGGACCTGATGGAAACGCTGGAACTGGACAACCTGATGCCCAATGCCATGGCAACCATCGTTTCGGCCGAGGCACGCAAGGAAAGCCGCGGGGCGCATGCGCATGAGGATTATCCCGACCGCGACGACAAGACCTGGCGCAAGCACACGCTGGCGTTAGTCGATGGCGCCAAGGTGACGCTGGATTACCGTCCGGTCGTGACCGACCCGCTGACCAAGCTGGAAGATGGCGGGATCGACCTGAAGAAGATCGCCCCCAAGGCGCGGGTTTATTGACCAGCGCGGGCGCTGCGCGCGATTGTCACCTTTGCCGCGCGCAGCGGGATGATTAACTTGCTACTGCGGCGGGCACGGCTCGCGCTCGACATGAGGTAGACCTATGGTTCAATTCGCTCTTCCCAAGAACAGCCAGATGCGCACCGGCAAGACCTGGCCCAAACCCGAGACGGGTGGCAAGCTGCGCAAGTTCCAGATCTATCGCTGGAACCCGGATGACGGAAAGAACCCGCAGGTGGACACGTATTTCGTCGATCTGGACGATTGCGGGCCGATGGTTCTGGATGCGCTCATCTATATCAAGAACAAGATCGACCCGACGCTGACTTTCCGTCGGTCCTGCCGCGAGGGGATCTGCGGGTCCTGCGCCATGAATATCGGCGGGCAGAACCGGCTGGCCTGCATCTTCGGGATGGATGAGGTGACGGGCGATGTGAAGATCTACCCGCTGCCCCATTTGCCGGTGGTCAAGGATCTGGTGCCGGACCTGACGCATTTCTATGCGCAACATTCCAGCATCAAGCCGTGGCTGGAGACGAAATCCAACACGCCTGCCAAGGAATGGCGCCAGTCGATCGAGGATCGCGAGAAACTCGACGGGCTGTATGAATGCGTGATGTGCGCCTGCTGCTCGACCGCCTGCCCCAGCTATTGGTGGAATGGCGATCGCTACCTTGGGCCCGCGTCGCTGCTGCATGCCTATCGCTGGATCATCGATTCGCGCGATGAGGCGACAGGTGAGCGGTTGGATGATCTGCATGACCCGTTCAAGCTGTATCGCTGCCATACGATCATGAACTGCGCCCAGACCTGCCCCAAGGGTCTGAACCCCGCCAAGGCGATTGCCGAGATCAAGAAGCAAATGGTCGAGCGCACCCTCTGATCGGGTGCCAGAGCCCGGCGCAACACGCCGGGCGCGCGCTCAGCTCAGGCCGATGACAACCAGCGTGCCCAGCGCGTAAATCAGGATGCCACCGCCCACCAGCAGCCACGGGAAGTTGCTGGCAACGGTCGCTTTGGCAAGGTTCTTGGCCTGCTCGACCAGATCTGGCCACGTGTAGCTGACGAAGTCGCCTTGCGTGAACAGTGCCTTGGGGCGGCCCTGGTCATCCACCACCGGCAGGCGGCGAAAGCGCTCGTTCGACATGATGCGCAGCCAGTCGAGCATCAGGTCATCCTCGCGCGCGACGCGCGGATCATGGGTCATGATATCGCCCAGGGTCGTGGTCTCTGGGTCCATCTTGCCGCCGACGATCTTGCTCATCACGTCGCGTTCCGTGACGATCCCCTCGATCTTGCCCTCGGCATCGACCACGATGATACAGCCGTAACGCTTCTCGGACATCTTCTGCACCGCCCCGATCACCGGGTCTGACGCCAGCCCGGTCAATGGCTTGGGCTTGTTGCGGTATTCGGTGCGATCCATCAGCCGCGCGCCACCGCGCTGCGCGGTCGAAGGGGTTTCACTCATCTCTGCCATGGGAACCTCGTCTTGCTGCGTGCAAATGATGGTAGGTCGCAGATTGCCCGCGTCAAAACCGCGCATTCCCAAGAGGTGTCGGATTGCCGCGCACACGCAATTGCAACTGGCCAGAGCAGCGGCTTCACGACAGGATGGGACAGTGCGGCATTCTCGAATCGATACGCAGGCGCTCTATGCGCTTCTGGTGCTGGCGCTGTCGGGGCTGGCCATGGTCAGCGTGGGCGCCGCGCGGACCGATATCCGCCAGCCTGTGGTCCGCGCCCCCACCCCGCCGGAATTCGAGCTGAGCGTGAATGCCGCCGGGACCGAGCTGCGTTTTCAAGGCCGGGTCGATTTCGGGCTGACCGCCGCGATGCGAGATATCATGCTGCAGCATCCGGGCATCAGACGGATGACGCTCGACAGCCATGGCGGCTTCATCGCCGAGGCGCGCGGCGTCGTCACTGTGCTGAGCGCGCACCGGATCGCAACCCATGTCGAGGGGCATTGCGCCTCGGCCTGCGCGCTGATCTTTGCAGGGGGGGCCGCGCGGTCCATGGGCCCCGAGGCGCGGATCGGGCTGCATGGTTACGCGCTTGGACAGAACCGCCGCTACGGGATGATCGACCCGCAGGCGGAAATGCAGCGCGATCTGGCGATCTATCGCGCGCAATCCATTGATGAGGGGTTTGTCACGCGACTGGCCGCGCTGCCGCAGCATCCGATGTGGTATCCGGAACGCGAGGAATTGCACGCGGCGGGGTTTCTGACAGTGCCATGATCGCTGCCTGCATCGGGGGATGACCCAGATCATGGGTTGACCCCGGCGCGCGTGCGTCCCATCTAATGCACATGCTCGTGATACTCGGTCTGCTGATTGTTCTGGCGGTGCTGCTGATCCTGCAACCGTGGAAGCGGCGCGAATGCCGCTGGCGGCAGGATGCGCGCAAACTGGCCGACGGTCGCGTTCTGTTCACCTGCGTTGCCTGTGGCGCGGAAATGGCGCTGCCCAAGGGACGCACCCCAAGGACTTGCCAGGCAGGACAGCCATGACCCATGCGCCCCCCAAGGATGCCGACGCACGCCGCGCGGTCCCCCCCGTGATCTGTTACAAACCCGACACGCTGTATGTCCCGCCACTGGACATGTATCGCAAGGCCCGCGCGGCCTCTGGCGAAACGGGGCGCGTGATCGTCCCGCCCCGGCAGGCGCGCTGTTTTCGTGTGACCGCCGGAAGTTTCTTTCGCATCACTTGCACCGAAGGCGCGCAGGTCGGCGACCTGAACCTGTTCGAGGCGCGCAATCTGGATGAGCATTTCTATTCCGGCAAGACCCGCGCCCTGCATGGCAGCCATCTGCATGTGGGCCAGCGCCTGTGGTCCTGCCTGCCCTATCTGCGCCCGATGGCCACACTGATCGAGGACAGTCTGGACTGGTATGGCGTCGATGACGACGGCGCCCGCGTCCATGACGTGATCGGCACCCGCTGCGACCCCTATACCCATCATCTGCTGACCGGGCAGGATTACCACAATACTTGTCATTCCAACCTGACCCGCGCGCTGGCCGAGCATCTGCGCAAACCGCTGACCGAGGCCGAGGCACTGGTGCATGACGTGCTGAATGTGTTCATGTGCACGGGCTTTACCCGCGATACAGGCCAGTACTTCATGAAAGCGAGCCCCGCGCGCAAGGGCGACCATATCGAGTTCTTTGCCGAGATCGACATGTTGGGCGTGCTGTCAGCCTGCCCCGGCGGCGATTGCGGGTCCGAACACAGCTCCGACACGGCACAGTGCCACCCGCTGGAGGTGACGATCCATTCGCCCCCCGCCGGCTATCTGGATGGCTGGTACAGCCCGTCCTATAACCGCTACTCGCGACGGCACGCGCCCGGATAATTGGGCGCGCGTGGCGACTATGCCATATTGACCAGCCCGGCTTTCCCCGACATATCGGGCGGCATGACAGAGCTCTCGCATATCCGCAATTTCTCGATCGTGGCGCATATCGACCACGGCAAATCCACGCTGGCCGACCGCCTGATCCAGATGACGGGGACCGTATCTGACCGGGACATGAAGGACCAGATGCTTGACGCCATGGATATCGAGCGCGAGCGCGGTATCACCATCAAGGCCAACACGGTGCGGCTGGACTACGTCGCGCAGGACGGGCAGACATATGTGCTCAACCTGATCGACACGCCCGGCCATGTCGATTTCGCCTATGAGGTCAGCCGCTCCATGCGCGCGGTCGAGGGGTCGCTGCTGGTCGTAGATGCCAGCCAGGGGGTCGAGGCGCAGACGCTGGCCAATGTCTATACCGCGATCGAGGCCGATCACGAGATCGTGCCGGTCCTGAACAAGATCGACCTGCCCGCGGCGGAACCCGAGCGCGTGCAGGAACAGATCGAGGATGTGATCGGGCTGGATGCGTCCGAGGCGGTCATGATCTCGGCCAAATCGGGCCTGGGCATCCCCGATGTGCTGGAAGCCATCGTCAAGCGCCTGCCCGCGCCGAAGGGTGAGCGCGATGCCCCCCTCAAGGCCATGCTGGTCGATAGCTGGTATGACCCCTATCTGGGCGTTGTCGTGCTGTTCCGGGTCATGGACGGTGTGATCCGCAAGGGTGACAACATCCAGATGATGCAGACCGGCGCGAAATACGGGATCGACAAGCTTGCGGTGCTGAAACCCGCCATGGTCGATGTGGCCGAACTGGGCCCCGGCGAAATCGGCGTACTGACAGCGTCCATCAAGCAAGTGCGTGACACACGCGTCGGTGACACGATCACGCATGAGAAAAAGGGCTGCGAGACAGCGCTGCCGGGGTTCAAACCCTCGGTCCCGGTGGTGTTCTGCGGGCTGTTTCCGGTCGACAGCAATGATTTCGAGGATCTGCGCCGCGCCATCGAGAAACTGGCGCTGAATGACGCGTCCTTCACCTATGAGATGGAAAGCTCTGCCGCGCTGGGCTTCGGGTTTCGCTGCGGGTTTCTGGGGCTCTTGCACCTGGAGGTCATTCGCGACCGGCTGGAACGCGAATATGACATAGACCTGATCACCACGGCCCCCTCGGTCGTCTATCACGTCCATATGCGCGACGGCGAGATGATCGAGCTGCACAACCCCGCCGACCTGCCCGACCTGACCCATGTCGATCATATCGAGGAGCCGCGCATCAAGGCGACGATCCTTGTGCCCGATGATTTCCTGGGCGATGTGCTGAAACTCTGTCAGGATCGGCGCGGCATCCAGCAGGAACTGACCTATGCGGGCAGCCGCGCGATGGTGGTCTATGACCTGCCGCTGAACGAGGTGGTGTTCGATTTCTACGACCGGCTGAAATCCATCACCAAGGGCTATGCCAGCTTTGATTACGAGATCACGGGCTACCGGCAGGACAATCTGGCCAAGATGCAGATTCTGGTGAATGACGAGCCGGTGGATGCGCTGTCGATGATGGTCCATCGCGACCGCGCCGAGATGCGGGGCCGGGCGATGTGCGAGAAGCTGAAAGAGCTGATCCCCCGGCACATGTTCAAGATCCCGATTCAGGCGGCCATTGGCGGCAAGGTCATCGCCCGCGAGACATTGGCCGCGCTGCGCAAGGATGTGACGGCGAAATGCTATGGCGGCGATGTGACGCGGAAGAAGAAGCTGCTGGAGAAGCAGAAAGCGGGCAAGAAGAAGATGCGCCAGTTCGGGAAGGTGGAGATCCCGCAGCAGGCGTTTATTTCCGCGTTGAAGATGGATGGGTGACGTTAACCGTTTCTTGGCATATAGTTATCTGATGGCGTAAATCACAATCAAGACAACATGATAGGTGACACAATGACTTTTATTGAAAACCTTCGCTCCTTTATTTCGAAGCGCGCTCCCGTCTTGGATCAGATAAAGAGTGAAGATCAAGCAAAGCTGTCACTCGTTTTTCCTTTCCTGAGGCAACTAGTGCTCCGAGTCTGACACTTCCTACCTGTTTCCCCTGATTTCGTCCAAGGCGTCGAGCGCGCGGCGTTCACGGGCGAGGATGTCCTCTGCGCTCTTGGTCCATCTGAACGGCTTCGGC
>PWWF01000315.1 GCA_003561595.1 Paracoccaceae bacterium
CTGATATAGTCCCACATCCGGAAATGCGCGGCCCAGGGCGCTTGCGTGGCGTTGACATAGAACCCCGCGCCCTGCCCCAGATCATAGGTGTCATCATCGGCCACCCCGTCCCCGCGCGGCGAGGTATCGGGAAACACCAGCGCCAGACCATGCGCCGCTGCATGGGCCTGGGCATGAGCCTTGGTCATGGCGTTTTCATGCGTGCAGGTCAGCCCGGACAGATACCAGAGCAGCGGGACCGGATGCCGCCGCGCCTGTGCGGGCAGGAACAGGCCAAAGGTCATGTCGCAGCCGGTGCTGGCAGAGGCATGGCGATACACGCCCTGCACACCGCCGAAACAGCTGTTTTCAGAAAGGGTTTCCATGGTGACTCCTGTAAATCCGGGGGCAAGATGTCAGAAGCCGGTCACCCATGCAATGACGACCGGAACCGTCGCGATGCTGACCAGCGTGGATACAAGGATCGCCGCCGATACACGTGCGGGACCCGCATTGTAATGCTGCGCCAGGATAAAGATGTTGCCCGCCACCGGCAGCGCAGCCGCCGCGATCAGCACACCAGCCACTTGCGGGTCCACCCCGAAAATCAGCAAGGCGCTGATCGCGACAAAGGCCGGGTGCAGGACCAGTTTGCCAAAACTCAGCCAACTGACAATCTGCATGTGCTCGACCTTTTTGTCGGCAAGCGACGCGCCAATCGCAAACAGCGCGCAGGGGGTGGCGGCAGCGCCCAGCAGGGTCAGGAACTCATTCGCCAGCACTGGCACCTGCCAGCCTGTCGCCGACCATGCCAGCCCCAGCGCCATGGCCACCACCATCGGGTTTTTCGCGACAGCGACGATCAGCTTGCGCGGCAGCGTGGCATCAATCCGGCCATCGCGCGCCAGCGTGATCAGGATGACGAACAGGGTCGAGAACACGATCATGTCAAGCGTCAGCACCAAAAGCACCGTGGGCACCGAATAGGCCCCCAGCAGCACGACCAGCATCGGCACCCCCAGAAACCCGGTATTGCCGATAATGCTGCAATGCGCCTCTATCAGCGCGGCCTCCAACCGGACCCGGCGCAGAAAGGCGATGCCCATGACCAGCAGATAAAGCGCCGCGCAGGCCAGCAGATAGGCCGAGGCCGCCCGCAGGTCGAAGACTTCGGTCAGGGACAGGTTGGCGGCAAACCCGAACAGCATGGCCGAAAGCGCAAAGTAGAATACGAATTTCGTCAGATAGGCCGTTGCCTCTGGCGGGAAGAACCCCGACCGCCCGGCGCCGTAGCCCAGCCCGATCAGGCCGAAGAAGGGCAGCGTTTTAAGAAAAATCTCGAACATGTTCTGAACGTGTTAACAGGACTCTTGTGCCGCTTCCAGTCAGGCGCGCTTTTCTTCGGCAATGCAAGGCACTATCTTGCGCCATACAAAAGGGGGCATCATGTCTGTCACAGCCGGCGCGGTCCGACAGGGGCGCAAACTGGATCAGGTTCTGCAAGGCGCGCGCGAGGTATTCGTCCGCATGGGCTATGAGCGCGCCAGCGTGGATGAGATTGCGCGCGTGGCCAATGTCTCCAAGGCGACGCTTTACAGCTACTTCCCCGACAAGCGCCACCTGTTCACCGAAGTGTACCGCACCGAAATCCTGCGGCTGGCCGATGATGCGGTGGAACTGACCTGCGGCACGCCGCCGGAAAAGGCCCTGCGCGAGGCCGGGCGACGGATGATCGAGTATCTGATGTCGGATTTCGCTATTGCGATGTACCGCATCTGCATCAATGAAACGCCGCGCTTCCCCGAGATCGGGCAGGCTTTCTATGAAAGCGGGCCCGAACTGGGGCGCGCGCGGCTTGGGGCCTATTTCCGCGAAGCCCAGGCGCGCGGGCAGTTGCAGATCGACGATATCGATCTGGCCGCCGACCAGTTCTTTCAGTTGTGTCAGGCGACAATCTGCGACCGCCGCCTTTGTGCAGTGCAGACACGCTTTTCCGAAGACGAGATCATGCGTGTCGTTGACGGGGCAGTCGCGATGTTCATGGCGCGCTACGGGGTGCGGAACTAGGCGATCTCGAAAATCCCTTCAATCTCGACCGCAACACCCAGTGGCAGCGATGGCGCGCCCACGGCGGCACGGGCATGGCGACCGGCCTCGCCAAAGATGGCGACCATCAGGTCAGAGGCGCCGTTGACGACCTTGGGCTGATCGGTGAAATCGCCTGTGCAATTCACGAAACCGGTCAGTTTGACCACACGCTGCACGCGCGTCAGATCGCCTGCGCAGGCTTCGCGCAGTTGCGCGATCAGGGCCAGCGCGCAGGCACGTGCAGCGCCCACGCCTGCGTCGACATCCAGATCATCCCCGAGTTTCCCGCAGATCAGCCCCTCTGGCCCGGCGCTGATCTGGCCAGAGATGAAAACAAGGCTGCCGGACTGGACAAAGGGCACGTAATTCGCCGCTGGCGCGGGGGCGTCCGGCAGGGAAAGGCCCAGCTCTGACAGGCGGGTTTCGATCTGACTGGTCATTGGTTCGGTCCCTCTTGGTTCGCGTTTCTCATGCGCAATATGGGCCAAAACGGCCCTGAAGCGAATACTCAATCTGAGATTGGGTTGGCATTTGTTTCAGGCACATTCCAGACGCCCCACCCACAACCAGGACGGGATGCCGCGCTATCCGGCCTCGGGGATGTTCAGAATATAGCGTCCCGATTTGCACCCGTCTGGATAGGTCAGAACGCCGCGATCCAGCAAGGAGCGCAGCGCGCGATGCAGAGTTGCGCGGGGCACAGGTTCCAGCAACGGATGCGCGGCGAGCGTTTCGGTCCTGACATGCGAATCGCCGTTTTCCATATGCTTGCCGATGACGGCAATGATGTCGCGCTCGACGGGCGAGAAGGCCCCCAATCCCAGCTCTGTTTGAAGTCCTGCCGCCATCTCCAATAAATTGGCGAGGGTTCTCATGCTCATGGGCCTGCCTCTGAAAATTTTCCTGATCAGAAATATTTTCATTCTGCAAAGCCTGACAATGACGTGTCAACCAAGTTGCCGCCACACGGCTGCCTTAATCTCGCCATATTTGATTTTCGATGCAAAAAAAACGCGATTCACAACCTATAATTGTATTTTAAGGCCGGCTTTTCTCTTGCCTTTTATGAAAAATATCTCAATCTGAGACATGTGTTTCAGGGGCGGGTTGCCCTTGGATCTCTGCTTGAGGGTCAACGATGCTGATGGATTCAATCAAGGACAGCGCTGCGGACAGGGTGATCCTGCCAAGGGTCGCGATGTCTGGCCAGCCCTCCGGCGAGCACCAGTGGCTGCGGGACTGGACCGTTTTGCTGTGCGTCCAGAACAACGAAGAAACCGGCTTCCTCGCCCGTTGAGTCCGCGATCGTGGCGGCCTGCCGGTCCGCGTTGGTGCATGCCGCGACATGGCCCGTTTCTTCACTGATTCTGATCCGTTCCCGAGCATGATCATCCTCGAAGTGTCGGATAATGCCGATATGAGCGATGTCATCGATCGCTGCCTGGAACTGCGCAAGGTTGCGCCCGGATCGCCGATCATCCTGATCTCGCGCAACTTCAGCTATGATGATTTCTCGACCTCGCGTCTGGAAATCTGTGATGCCAGCCTGCGCATCCCGATCCTGCGCAGCGCGTTCGAAGATGTCGTGCTGCTGGCGATGACCAACAATGCGCAATATTGCGAACGCAAGGGCAAGGCGCAAAGCTTCGATCTGGCAACGGTCGTTCAGCACATGACCGAAGGCGTGGCCGAACCGGTCGAGGACCATGAGCGTCTGAAACGCTCGGGCTGGTGGATCATCCCCTTCATGCTGCTGGGGCTGGGTTTCTGGGCAAGTTTGCTGGTTTTGCTGTTCTGGTAGGCTGCCTGTCGGCGCAGACCTCTTGCCTGCCGGTGACTGTCCATATCAGACTGCAGAGCGGCGGGATTTGCGGGTGAAAACCATTTTCTGCGACACCAGCTTTTCCGGCGACCCCAGCCATGCATAAGCCAGCAGCGACGGTTCCAGATCCGCCACCGTGATGCGATGCGTGCGCCCCGGCGGGTTGAAGATCATTGACCCCGGAACATACACGCCCTGGTCATTCTGCGACATCGCGCCTGACAGGCAGATATAGGATTCGGTGATCCCCTCATGCGCATGCGCGGGATAGACGCAATCAGGCGCGAACAGCACAAGGCCAAGGATGATCTGATCGCTGGGCACCGGCCCGGTGGGCCCGACCAGTTCGGCATAGGCATATTTCTGGTCCAGCCCGCGCGGCACTTTCTCATAACCGTATTGCCAGGACAGGTCACCCTTCAGCCCGTCAATGCTGCGAATGACATCCGACATCGGTGTCTTGCGCCCCTGATCCAATGCGCGGCGCAGATGCGCGGTCACGGGTTTGCGCGCGGCATCCGTTTCGCGCAGGGCAGGGTTTGCGCGCAACACGCCACTGATGCGTTCGCGCACCTGCCGCTGATGCGCCCGGATCGTGGCGCTGCCCCCGGCGGGAATGGCGCGATACATGGCCAGAAAGTCACGCAGCAAATAGACCCAGGACGGGCTGGCCAGGAGGCGCGGGGGAGGTGCAGAGGGTTCCATGCGATGCAGATGCCACGGGTGCCCGCCGCTCGCGCGCCTGCGCACGACATCGCGCTGCCAACGCGCGACAACCTCATCGCGTGTCAGGTGGTCTTGAATATGCCATCATCTCGACCGGCGGCGGCCACGACAGAACTGCCCAAAGCCGCATGTCACACCACCGCCGCGCAGGAATATCAGGACAAACAAACGTCTGCCGCCTATTCTGCCATCATGCAAGCGCGCGCGGCCCCTCTGCTTCTTGTGGTCTTGTTATTGACCTCTGCCAATGTGTTTCCGGCGCGGGCCGGGACGGAATGTCGGCTGGCGCTGGCACTTGGCCTCGATGTGTCACGGTCGGTCAGCGACGCGGCCTATACGCTTCAGATCGAGGGCGTGCAGGCAGCACTGGCTGACGACACGATGCGCAGCGCCATCCTTGCGCCCGAGCGCCATGTGGCGCTCGCGATCTATGAGTGGAGCGGGCGCGGGGAACAGAAGGTCGTGGTCGGCTGGACGCTGCTGCGAAGCGAAGCCGATATCGATGCGGTGATTGCCGAACTCGGGGCGGCAGAGCGCAGCTTCAACGGGATCACAGCCGTCGGGCGCGCCCTTTTCTTTGGCGCGCGGCTATTGCTTGGCGCCCCGGAATGCGCGGCGCGGACGCTCGATCTGTCCGGCGACGGTCGCAACAATGACGGGCCAGACCCTGCCCGCATCTACGCGCGGTTCAATTTCGGCGATATCACGGTCAACGGTCTTGCCATCGGCGGGCTGGAACACGGCATTCTGGACTATTACCAGAGCGAGGTGATCCGCGGGCCGGGGGCCTTTGTGGAATATGCCCAGGACTGGCGGGATTTCCCGCCCGTCTTTCGTCGCAAGCTGCTGCGGGAACTGACAGCCGGGTTATTCGCAGCGGTCAGTCCAGGGCACCCGGAACTGCGCTGAGGCGCAGGGCCATGGCGTCACACCAGCCGCGACACCTCGACCGCCGCGCGCACGAAATCGGCGAAGAGCGGATGCGGGTCAAAAGGCTTGGATTTCAGTTCCGGATGGAACTGCACGCCGATGAACCACGGATGCCCCTCATGCTCCACGATTTCGGGCAGCTTGCCATCGGGTGACATGCCCGAAAAGCTCAGCCCCTTGCTTTCCAGCGCCTCGCGAAAGGCGGTATCGACCTCATACCGGTGGCGATGGCGTTCCTCTATCCGTGTGCTGCCATAGATTTCGGCGACGCGAGAACCCGGTTGCAGCGTTGCGGTATAGGCGCCCAACCGCATGGTCCCGCCCTTGTCATCGCTGACCTTGCGCTCCACCTTGTGATTGCCCTGCACCCATTCCTTCAGGTGATAGACCACGGGTGTAAACCGCTTCTTCCCGGCCTCGTGGTCAAATTCCTCGGACCCGGCATCCGGTATCTCGGCCAGATTGCGCGCGGCTTCGATACAGGCCATCTGCATGCCCAGACAGATGCCGAAATAGGGGATCTTCTTCTCACGCGCATAGGTTGCGGCCCGGATCTTGCCCTCGGTGCCGCGTTCGCCAAACCCGCCGGGGACAAGGATCGCATGGAAATCTTCCAGCGCATGGGACGGGTCGGCGCTGTCGAATACGCTGGCATCGATCCATTCGACATGCACCTTGACCCGGTTGGCGATGCCCCCATGCACCAGCGCTTCCTTGATTGATTTATACGCATCCTCCAGCTGGACATATTTGCCGACAATCGCGATGCGCACCTCGCCTTCCGGGTGGGTCAGGCGGTCCATCACATCCTCCCAGCGCGTCAGATTCGGACGCGGGGCGGGGGTGATGTCGAACGCGTCCAGCACAGCCTGATCCAGCCCCGCCGCGTGATAGGCCAGCGGCGCCTCATAGATCGATTTCAGATCATAGGCGGGGATCACCGCTTCGGGGCGGACATTGCAGAACAGCGCGATCTTCTGGCGCTCTTTCTCGGGGATGGGCTGTTCGGACCGGCAGACCAGCACATCGGGCGCGATGCCGATGCTCTGCAACTCCTTGACCGAATGCTGCGTGGGCTTGGTCTTCAGTTCGCCACTGGCCGACAGATAGGGCAGCAAAGTAAGGTGCATGAAAATGCACCGCCCCCGCGGGCGTTCATGGCTGAACTGTCGGATGGCCTCGAAGAACGGCAGGCCCTCGATATCGCCGACCGTGCCGCCGATCTCGCACAGCATGAAATCGACCTCATTCTCGCCCACGGCAAGGAAATCCTTGATCTCATTCGTGACATGCGGGATCACCTGAATGGTCTTGCCCAGATAATCGCCACGGCGCTCTTTCTCCAGCACATTGGAATAGATCCGCCCCGATGACACCGAATCAGTCCTGCGCGCGGCGACGCCGGTAAAGCGCTCGTAATGGCCGAGGTCCAGATCGGTTTCCGCCCCGTCATCCGTGACGAAAACCTCGCCATGCTCAAAGGGCGACATCGTGCCGGGATCGACATTCAGATAGGGGTCAAGCTTGCGCAAACGCACGGTAAACCCGCGTGCCTGCAACAACGCCCCCAGCGCGGCAGAGGCAAGCCCCTTGCCCAGGCTCGAGACCACACCGCCTGTGATGAAAACGTAACGCGCCATGTATGCCGGGCCCCCGTGAGTGCAGAATGAAATGCGTTGCGGGCAGTGCGCATGTCACTACCATCACGGGATTTGAGATGTAGCTCAGATCGCGGCGCACCGCAAGATGATGGCGCCAGAAAGCGGCGCCACTCTACCGATTGTGGATAGGATCAGTCCGCAGGCGGCGGCGTCAGCGAATCGTCATCGGCCGGCGGGGGCAGAAGCGTATCGCCTACCGGCAGGTCCGGCGTGGTGGGTGCGCTCGGGGCCGTGGGCGTGCCCATCCGGTCAAGCACCGAGGATGTCGCCGATTGCTGGGCCGCGATGATGGTCAATGTCAGCGACGTTGCGATGAACGCAATCGCCAGACCCCATGTCAGCTTGGCCATCGCCGTCAGCGGCGGACGGCCCGCAGTGGGGTTGCTGTCGCCACCACCACCAATGCCCAGACCACCCCCTTCGGAGCGCTGCACCAGCACGACGCCGATCAACGACAGCGCCAGCAGGAGATGGACAATCAGAATGACATTCTGCATCAGGACAACCCGTCTTTCATGTTGCGCCCTACTTAGGCGCTGGCCGCCTTGCCCGCAACCCCTGTCGCAAGCGCCCCGGCAATGCGCTGCCGCATGCGTTTGCGGTTTTCCCTCGCGCGGCAAAGCGCTAAGAGGGACTTCGGTTCACGCTGCATCTGAAGGAGCCTTGCATGGCCAATGTGGTTGTCGTCGGCGCCCAATGGGGGGACGAGGGGAAAGGCAAGCTGGTTGACTGGCTGTCCGAGCGGGCCGATGTGGTTGCCCGCTTTCAGGGCGGCCATAATGCCGGCCATACGCTTGTCATCGATGGCAAGGTCTACAAGCTGCATGCGCTGCCCTCGGGGGTGGTGCGCGGCGGCAAGCTGTCGGTGATCGGCAATGGTGTGGTGCTGGACCCCTGGCACCTGCTCGAAGAGATCGAGACAGTTCGCGCGCAAGGCGTGGCAATCACGCCCGAGACGCTGATGATCGCCGAGAACACGCCCCTGATCCTGCCCTTTCATGGGGAACTGGACCGCGCGCGCGAATCGCAGAACTCGGTCGCCAAGATCGGCACAACCGGGCGCGGGATCGGCCCCGCCTACGAGGACAAGGTCGGCCGCCGCGTGATCCGCGTGGCCGATCTGGCCGATGACGCGACCTTGCAGACCCGCGTGGACCGTGCGCTGGTTCATCACAACGCTCTGCGCAGCGGGCTGGGGATCGCGGCCATCGACCGCGACGCGCTGCTGGACAAGCTGCGCGCCCTGGCCCCGCAGATCCTGCCCTATGCCGCGCCAGTGTGGAAGGTGCTGAGCGAAAAGCGCAAAGCGGGCAAACGCATTCTGTTCGAGGGGGCGCAGGGCGCGCTTCTGGATGTGGATTTCGGCACCTATCCTTATGTCACCTCGTCCAATGTGATCGCGGGGCAGGCCGCGACCGGCGTGGGCCTTGGGCCGGGCGCGATCGATTATGTGCTGGGGATCGTCAAGGCCTATACCACCCGCGTCGGCGAAGGCCCCTTCCCCACCGAATTGTCGGATGATGACGGTCAGCGTCTGGGCGAGCGTGGGCATGAATTCGGCACCACCACGGGCCGCAAGCGTCGCTGCGGCTGGTTCGATGCCTGCCTTGTGCGCCAGAGCTGTGCGATATCGGGCGTGAACGGCATTGCGCTGACCAAGCTGGATGTGCTGGACGGGTTCACCACCTTGCGCGTCTGCGTGGGCTACCGACTGGATGGACAGGTGCTGGACTACCTGCCCACGGCCTCGGACGCGCAGGCGCGCTGCGAACCGGTCTATGAGGATATGCCGGGCTGGACCGAGTCGACCGAAGGCGCGCGGTCCTGGGCTGACCTGCCCGCAAATGCGATCAAATATGTCCGCCGGATCGAGGAGTTGATCGACTGCCCCGTAGCACTACTTTCCACTTCACCAGAACGCGAAGACACAATCCTGGTCAGGGACCCGTTTGCAGATTGATCACCTTATCGTGGAAAGCCCGTCGCCGTTGGGCGCTGTTTGCGCTCGTAATCGCACTGCCGCTCTACATCATTGTGGCGCTGAATGTAGTGGCGCTGTTCGAGCGGCCGCATTTCCTGATCGAACTCGTGATCTATGCTGTCCTGGGGATCATCTGGGCGATCCCGTTGAAACGCCTGTTTCTGGGGATCAGCCAGCCCGACCCGGACGCCCCCAAAGAGTGACCTGGCACTTGATCTAGTGTTCGCCACCTGACACAAGATTCCCAACAGCGTCAGGTTGTGTCATACCCAGCGCATGAGACGCTCTGACATCTGCCTTTACCTTGGCCCCGCCGACCGTGCTGAACTTCAAGCCCTGATCGCGAACCGCAACACGCCACGCAAGCTGGCCTGGCGGGCGGGGATCGTGCTGGCGACGGC
>PWWF01000039.1 GCA_003561595.1 Paracoccaceae bacterium
CCCCAGATTGCCGTGGCTCTGGTCCGCAATGTGCATCGACCCGCCCTTGCCCCGGCAATAGCCCTCGGCCTTGCCCAGAAGCTCGCAGAACATCTCCTTGAACTCGGCCCCCTTGGCCACGCAATGCCCGTGCCCGCGATGGGTCGAGGTGATGCGGTCGTCATCGGTCAGCGCCTCGCAGATGCCGACCGCAACCGCTTCCTCGCCCGAATACATATGCGTAAGCCCCGGCATCTTGGCCGAGAGATAAAGCTGGTTCGCGTTATCCTCGAAGGTGCGGATGCGCACCATCTGGGCATACATCCGCAGGTATTCTTCGGTGTTCGACTTGGCCTTGGCCATCGCTGCGTCCTCTCACGGGGCCTCGCGCCCCATCTTCATCTTGCCCAAAATACTCCCGCCGGAGGCACGCCCCGACAGGGGCGTTCAATAGCGGTTCGCGATTGGCAGGTCTTCGGCGGGGAAGAGGCTGATCACCTCGCAGCCGGTCTCCGTGACGACGACCTCTTCCTCGATCCGCGCCGCCGAATAGCCGTCGGTCGCGGGGCAATAGGTTTCCAGCGCGAAGACCATGCCGGTCTTGATCTCCATCGGATGCTCCAGACTGACGGCGCGGCTGATGATCGGCCGCTCATGCAGCGCCAGCCCCAGACCGTGGCCGAACTGCAGCCCGAAAGCCGCATCCTCGTTCGGGAAGCCCAGCGACTCGGCGGTCGGCCAGACTTCGGCGACCTTGTCGGTGGTCACGCCGGGTTTGATCATCGCGATGGAGGCGTCGATCCATTCGCGCGCCTTGACATAGGCGTCGTTCTGCGACGGCGTCGCGCGGCCCACGTTGAAGGTCCGGTAGTAGCAGGTCCGGTACCCCTGATAGCTTTGCAGGATGTCAAAGAAACACTGGTCGCCCGGCCGGATCAGCCGGTCGGTGAAGTTGTGCGGATGCGGGTTGCAGCGCTCGCCGGAAATGGCGTTGATCGCCTCCACATCATCGCTGCCCATCTCGTAGAGCATCTTGTTCGACAGCGCGACGATATCGTTCTCGCGAACCCCCGGTTTCAGTTCTTCCCAGATCATGTGGTAGACGCCATCGACCATGCTGGCCGCCTGGGTCAGAAGCTGGATCTCGTCCCAGTTCTTGATTTCGCGCGCCGCCAGCATGATCTGCTGGCCATCGACGACCTTGACCCCTTCTTCCTGCAGCGCATGGAACATGGCGGTTTCGGCATAGTCCACGCCCACCGGCATATCGGCCATGCCCGCATCCTTGATCAACTGCGCGATCATCTTGGCGTATTTGCGCATCAGGCCGAACTCCGGCGGGATGGTGCCGCGCATCCCCACCACACCGGCGAGGCAATGATCCGGCTCCAGCCAGTCCGAATAGCGCTGGTGGTGCACGGCGGCCGAGCCGAAATCCCAGACATAAGGACTGTCATCCCCCGTCAGCAGGCAGAAGCGGCACATCTTGTCGCGCTCCCACTCGCCGATCTTGGTGGCGGTGACGTAGCGGATGTTGTTCACATCAAAGAGCAACAGCGACCCGGCGTTCGAGTTCTGCAGCGACTGGCGTGTGCGCGCCAGCCGGTAGCGCCGCAGCCGATCATGGTCGACCCGGCGCTCGAAATCGACGGAAGTGTGGCCCCAGGCGGGCAGGCGGTCGCGCCATTCCCAGTTTGGGTCCAGATCCTGCGGGGTCAGCAGGTTGGGCATCAAGGCTCGTGACATGGAAAAGCTCCGTTGGATGCGTGGCTGCACGCACCGCTTGTCTGAAGTTGCGGGGGGAACAGGCGCGGCGCGCTACTGGATGCCCCAGCCGCCATCGATATGGATCATCTGACCCGTCATGTAGTCGCTGTCGGCACTGGCGAGGAACGCGGCGGTGCCCTTCACGTCATCGGGGTAGGACACGCGCTTGATCTGCAACGCGTCGCGGACGATGTCGTCATAGGCTTGGCCCTCGCGTTCCTTGAAGCCGATATCGACCAAGTCCTTGTCAAGCTGCTCCCAGAGCGGCGTGACCACCACACCCGGGGCATAGCCGTTCACCGTGATCCCATGCTCGGCCAGCCCCACAGCGCCGCAATGGGTCAGCGCCAGACAGCCGTATTTCGACGTGCAATAGACCGTCACATCCACCAGCGGCTTGCGCGAGGCAATCGAGCCCACATTGATCAGCTTGTAGGGGTAGTCCTGCTTGCCCTGGGCGATCATCTGGCGCGCGGTCTCCTGCATGCCCAGCCACATCGCCTTGGTGTTGACGTTCATGATCATGTCCCAGTTGTCTTCATCGATATCCATGAAGAACCGGGGCTTGTTGAGACCTGCATTGAACAGACCCACATTGATCATGCCGAACGCCTCGACCGTGGCGGCGACGGCTGCGGCGTTGTCTTCGCGCTTGGTGACGTCCATCTTGACCGCAATCGCCTTGCCGTTGCCCCTGCCGTTGATCTTGTCGGCCATGTCCTGCGCGGCATCGAGGTCGAGGTCGCCCAAGCAGACATTCGCGCCCAGTTCGGCGAAATGCTCGGCATTGCAGGCCCCCATCCCGCGTCCCGCGCCGGTGATCAGAATGTTCTTGCCCTTCAGGCGTTTGGTGTCCATGGCGTCCTCCTTCCGCGCTTGGTTATTTCAGGGCGCGCTCAGCCCTTTTCTGGGCGCTCCTGAGTGCGTCGCGGGGGCTTTGGACCCCGCGCAGCATGTCGTGGATTTCCTGCCCGCAGATCTCGAATATCTCGGAGATCTGGGGGATGGGCGGGCGCGGCCAGTATTGCAGCTCGTCGCGCAATGACATGGCGTCGACCGCCTCGAAGATGGGTGAAATACGGCGTACTTCGGTGTCGGCGCCGACCGAATAACGGGGCGCCGTGCGGCTGCCGTTCAGCACATAGAGCTTCTGCGCCTCGGGCGAGGTGAAGGCGATCAGCGCCTCGGCCGCTGCCGCGCGGCGCTCGGGCGCCAGATTGGCGGGAATGCCCAGAACGTAGCCGCCGACCGGGGCCAGTGGCGTGCCCTGCGGCCCTGCCGGATGGGGCAGATATCCGGTTCTGCCATGGGCGGGCGAGTCCGGATCGCGCTCGAAATACGGGGCGAGCAGCGTGTAGCCATAGGCCATCGCGATCTTGCCCGAGGCAAAGGGGCGCACGCGCTCATACCAGGACATCGACAGGATATCGGGCGGCGAATAGTCCAGCAGTTGCAGCAGGTAGTCGCAGGCATCGCGCGCAAGCGGCGTGTCGATGGTCGGCACGATGTCACTGCGGCTGGCCGTGTCGGCGTCGAACCCGCCCGCAATGGCGTCGAGGTTCAGGATCGGCTGGCCGAAATCGGCGCAGGTCATCAGGAACTGATGCCCGAGCGCCGTGCCGCGCGCCGCGTTCCAGGCGATGCCGTAGCGTCCGCGCTGCGGATCGTGGAAATGGCGCGCCGCGGCGATCAGCTTGTCCGTGGTCTCGGGCAGGTCCAGCCCGGCCTCGGCAAACAGGTCCTTGCGGTAGAACAACAACTCCGGCGTGGTCTGGCTGGGCACACCATAGGGTCGCCCGCCCCAATGCGCCGCCATCCAGCCCGCGGTGTGAAAATCGGCGGGATCAAGCCGGTCGGTGTCAAGGCAGGCATCGAGCGGCAGCAGCACGCCCTTTTCGGCGAATTCGCCGATCCAGGGCAGGTCGACGGCGATGATGTCATACTTGCTGACCCGGCGATCGGCGTTGCGCAGCGCCTCGTTGCGCAGCCGGTCGATGGAAAAGGCGCGCTGGCTTATGTTGGTGCCGATGATCTGCTCGAACTGGCGTTTGAGGTTCTCCATCACCATGAAGGTCGGATCGCCATGCACCAGCACCCGCACGCCGCCGGCGACCTGCAGCGGTTCGGACAGCACTTGCGGGGGCGCGATGGACTGGCTGGCCGGAAGGTAGGAAGCCCCGTAATAGTAGTCCCCCTCGGCCTGGGTGGCGGTGCCGGTGGTTTCCACGCTCAGGCGCATGATTCGGTCGGCGAACTGGCGCCAGTTCGCCATCAGCCGGTCGGTCGGATGCAGCGAAAAGGACCGGCCCGAACGGGTGCGAACCCGCTGTTCGATCAGCCCGCAATCCAGCATCCTGTGCAGTTTGCGGCGCGCGGTTGCGTAGGGCACCCCCGACGCGCTGATCAGCATCGTGGCGGTCACGACCTTGCCGTCCAGATGCGCGCGCAGCAACGCCATGACCATGTTGAGGTATGGATTGGGCTCGGCGATCTCCAGCGCCATGTCGAGTTCAGCCTCGACCCCTTCCAGAAACGCAAGGGCGGCCGACAGGGCAGACCTCTCTTCCGACGCGCCGAGCATTGCACGGGCGGGTACGGGGGAGATATCTCCATTCTGAACGTTTGCCATCTGCACGCGTTGCGTCTTTCCTGTGCGCCCGGGCATCGCTGCCCCTTTCGTCGACTTGACCATCGGCCTCTCCTGAAAATGTCCAAAACTGACAAGCGATCATACGCGTGAAATGTCCAAAATGGACATTGTATTATTCGTTTTGGACAAATCTGTTGTTTGGCGGTGGGGTGGAGATGGCAGAGTGCGTCCACTGTCCGTTGCTCCGGACGAGTCGGAAGCGTTTCTCGGACGTCAGGACAAAGCAAGAGTGACACTTTGGGAGGAAGACCATGCGCAACTCTATGAGACTTATGCTTGCCACCTGCGGCACCGTGGCCCTGGCAAGCGCTGCACCGGCGGATACGATCCGCATCGGTATCACGCAGAACAATGTCGGCATCGACAGCTATCAGACCACCTATGAGCGCGCCTTCATCGAAGCCGCCGACGCGAACGACGATGTCGAGGTGATCGTCCTCGATGCAGGCGGCGATGTTGCCCGCCAGATCAGCCAGATGCAGGACCTGATCCAGCAGGATGTCGACGCGATCATCATCTGGCCGACCGACGGTCAGGCCCTGGTGCCCGCCGTGCGCAACGCGCACCGCGAGGGGATCCCGGTCATCGTGACCAATTCGAACATCGCCGAGGCGGGCATGGACTTCATCGCTGCGTTTTCCGGGCCGAACAACATCCAGCAGGGCATCTACTCGGCCGAGATGATGTGCGAGGCGCTGGACGGCGAGGGACAGATCGTCCAGATCACCGGGATGCCGGGCTACACCACGGCGATCGAGCGCCAGCAGGGCTTCGATGATCGTCTGGCCGAACTGTGCCCCGATGTGGTGCAACTCGACATCCAGCCCGGCGACTGGAACCGCGAGCGCGCGCAGCGCACCATGGAGACATTCCTGACCCGCTTCGACGACATCGACGGGGTGTATTCCGGCGACGACAACATGGGCGTCGGCGCGCTGAACGCCGCGATTGATGCCGGCCGGGCCGAGGGCATGGTGTTTATCGGCGCCACCAACTTCGCCGTCGGCTATGACGCGATGGAGCGCGGCGAATACTGGGGCTCGGTGTATCAGTCCCCGGTCGATGATGCGCGCGCCGCGCTGCAGACCGCGCTGGACGTGCTGGCGGGAGAGGATGTGCCGAAGCTGAACTACTTCGACACGCCGAAGATCACGCAGGAGAACATGCACGAGTTCGACCGCCCGGTCTTCTGATCAATGGCATTCAGGGCGGGCCTGCCCCGCCCTGGATCCGATGATACACTACGCGTATCTTGCCCGCGCCGGGGAGGGCGCGGGTCATGAGTTTCCGGGAGGAGCCAGATGCTGTTGACCCGCCTCAAGGCCGGGGGCCCTGCAATTGCCAAGCAGGGCATCCTCATTGCCTTCATCGTCTTCATGATCGTGTTCGCGCTGATGTCGGACCGGTTCCTGACGACCGCGAACATCATGTCCGTCTTCCGGCAGGCGACGATCATCGGTGTCATCGCGCTTGGGGTGACCATTGTCGTGATCGGTGGCAATCTGGACCTGTCGGTGGGATCGATGCTGTCCTTTGCGACCGTGCTGGTGGTCGATCTGCACGACAAGATCGGCCCGGAACTGGCGATTCCCGTCATGGTCGCGGCAACGCTGTGCTTGGGCGCGATCAACGGGTTCCTGATCGGCATATTGCGACTTAATTCGCTGATCGTGACGCTGGGGATGCTCTCGGCCATCCAGGGGCTGGTGCTGATCTACAGCGGCGGGCAGAATGTCGATATTGCGGATCAGAGCGGCACGTGGTTCGCCATCTTCGGGCGCGGAGCGATCTTCGGCATCGCCACACCGATCATCATCTTCCTTGGGCTCGCGCTGATCTTTCATGTCATCATGACCACCATGCCATTCGGGCGGCGGGTCCATGCAGTCGGGGGCAACCCCACAGCTTCGGTCTTTTCCGGCATCCCGCGGTCGCGGATCGTGTTCATGACCTATCTTATCTCGGCGCTTTGCGTGGCGGTTGCGGCGATCATCCTGGGCAGCCGCGTCATGGGCTCTCAGAACAATGTGGGTCAGGGATATGAGCTTCAGGTACTGGCGGCGGTGATCCTGGGCGGCACGTCCCTGCTTGGCGGCTCCGGCAGCATCCTGCGCACCGTGCTGGGCGTGCTGATGCTGGCCTTCATCCAGAACGGTCTGATCCTGATGGGGCAGCCCTACTACACGCAATGGCTGGTCACCTGGGCGGTCATCATCATCGCGGTCTGGCTCGACGTGGCTGCCAAGCGCGGTCGCCTGTTCTCGCCCATAGCATGAGGCCCGTCATGGCAAACCTTACTCAAATCCCGCTGGTGCGCTGGCTGATGCGCAATCCGATCTGGGGCTTCGTGCTGATCGTCTTCATCTTCTTCAGCTTCGCGGCGGATAACTTCTTTTCGGGCCAAAACGTGATGAACATCTTGGTGCAGACCTCGACCATCGGGCTGATCGCGCTGGGCATGACGCTGGTGATGATCAACGGCAACATCGACCTGTCGGTGGGGGCGACCCTGGCGCTGGCCGCGGCCTTTGCGGTCGATGTCCAAAGCTGGGCGATGTTTGCGACATGGGGCAACTGGCAGATCCTGCCTGCGGTCTGCATCGCCCTGCTGGTGGGCATATTGATGGGGGCGATCAACGGCTTCATTGTCTGGAAGACCGGGGTCGATGCCTTCATCGTCACCCTGGGCGCGATGCTGGGCATTCGCGGGCTGGTCTTCGTCTACACCGGCGAGCAGTCCTTCTACGCGATGAACTTCGCCTATTCCGACTTCAGCTTCCTGACCATCGGCCCGTTCCCGGTGCTCGCCGTGATCTTCGCGGTGGCCGTGATCGCCGTGCATCTGCTGCTGTCGCGCACGGTCCACGGGCGGAACACCTACGCCGTCGGCGGCAACCGCGAGGCGGCGGTGAACGCAGGCATCCGGGTCGGTCCGCACATGATGGTCAACTTCATGCTGATCGGCTTTCTGGCCGCGCTGTCGGGCGTGCTGCTGTCAACGCAGATGGGCGCGGCAACGCCCAATCTGGGCCGCGACTACGAGCTTTGGGTCATCACCGCGGTCGTCCTCGGCGGCACCAAGCTGACGGGCGGCAAGGGCGATATCATCGGCACGCTGGGCGGGGTGCTGGCCATCGGTATCCTGCGCAACGGGATGAACCTGATGCAGGTGCCCGCCTTCTATGTCCTTGTCATCCTCGGCAGCATCCTGATCGCGGTCCTGTTCCTCGACAAACGCTTCAACCGCCCCGCTGACGGAGGGCTGCGCCTATGAGTGATGCACGCGAACCCGCCCTGCGCCTGAAGGGCATCGTCAAGACCTTCCCCGGCGTGCGCGCCCTGGACGGCGTGGATTTCGAGGTGATGCCGGGCGAGGTCCACGCCCTGCTGGGCGAGAACGGCGCCGGCAAGTCCACGCTGATGAAGGTGCTGGCCGGCATGTACCAGCCGAACGAGGGGCAGATCATCATCGGCGGCAAGCCCGTGCAGATGACCAACCCGATCGAGGCCAAGTCCCAAGGCGTGGTGCTGATCCACCAGGAACTGAGCCTTGTCCCCGAAATGTCGGCGGCCGAGAACATCTATCTGGGTGAATTGCCGCGCAAGTCCTTCGGGCGGGTGGACTGGAAGACGCTGGAAGAGCGCTCGAACGCCATCCTCAAGCGGCTGAAATGCAGGTTCCGGGCCGAAGCGACGGTGGCGCAGCTTTCCATCGCCAACCAGCAGATGGTCGAGATCGCACGTGCCCTGACCGTCGATGCGCGGGTCGTGGTGTTCGACGAGCCGACCGCCTCGCTCACCGATGCCGAAAAGGTGGTGCTGTTCGATATCATCAACGACCTGAAATCGCAGGGCGTGGGCATTGTCTACATCTCGCACCGCATGGATGAAATCTTCACCCTGTCGGACCGGATCACCGTGCTGCGGGACGGGGCCTATCGGGGGACCTTGACCACCGCCGAGACGAACGAGGACGAGGTCACGCGCCTGATGATCGGGCGCAGCCTTGATCTGTCGCGCAACGAGGCGGCGCCGAATTTCGGTGAAACCATGCTCGAGGTGCGGGGCCTCACCTGCGCGGGCTTGTTCGAGGATGTCAGCTTCACCGTGCGCACCGGTGAAATCGTGGGCTTCTACGGGCTGGTCGGCGCGGGCCGGACCGAAATCGCCGAAACGCTGTTCGGCCTGCGGACCCCGACCTCGGGTGAAATCTGGGTCGACGGCCAGAAGGTCGAAATCACCTCGCCCCGCGATGCGATTGCGCTGGGTGTGTCGCTGGTGCCGGAAAACCGCAAGGAACAGGGACTGGTGCTGCAGATGAACTGTCGCGACAACATGACCCTGCCGCAGGTGCAGGACCTGACCGCCGGGCCGTTTGTCGCGAAAGGTTCCGAGATCGCGATTTTCGACCAGTATCGGGACAAGCTGGCCATCAAGACCCCAAGCTGGCGCCAACCCACCGCCGTGCTCTCGGGCGGCAATCAGCAGAAGATCGTGATCGGCAAGTGGCTGTCGATGCAGCCCCGCGTCCTGATCGTCGATGAGCCGACCCGCGGAATCGACGTGGGTTCGAAATCCGAGATACACAATCTGCTGCGCGAACTGGCGGGGCAGGGCTATGCGGTGATCGTGATCAGCTCCGAAATGCCCGAGGTGCTGCGCGTGTCGGACCGGATCGTGGCCATGTATCACGGAAAGATCATGCGCGAGTTCACCATTGATGACGTGACCGAGGATTCGCTGGTGCAGGCGATCTCGGGGATCGCCGCGGCAGAGCCCGCCTGAAATCAGCGCCGGCGCGCCGTGCAGGGTCCTTGGACGCCGCGCGCCGGTCAGTCCGGATTATCGCCAAAGGCCAGATTGCTGCGGGCGACCTGACCCGCGGGGCTGTCGGGGTTGCGGGCATGGGGCGGGGTCAGCGCCACGAATTCCTGCCAAAGCGGCCCGGCGCGCAGGTCGTTGCGTGTGCGCATCCCCTGCCAGCGCGCATAGAGCGCACCGGCGCCCGGCATGGTGCGCTGCGCCCCCGTCAGGCGCGACAGATGGGGGTCGTCCTCGGCCGGCATCGCGTCCAGAAGATCGGCATAGAGCCGGTCCCGCGCCGCGCCGGTCAGGAAACTGGCAGTCCCGGCGATCACCGCGCGATGGGTGCGCGGAGCAAGGTATTCGATCAGCGGGCGGTCGTCGGTGTTGATCGGCGCATCGGCAAACAGCCCCGACGCCGCGTTGCCCGCGTAGAATTTCAGCGCCCGGTCGATCAGAACATTGTCGGGCGCCTCGTCCCCCGTCATCACCCGCCATTGCGCCGCCAGCGTCCCGGGATCCAGCGGTGCGGCCTCATTGCGCCCCACCAGCGCCAGGATCGAGCGCTCGGGGTAAAGGTCCCCGCGCCAGAACGTCAGTTCGGGGAAGACCTGCGCCATGGTGTTGGCGATGATCTCGAACTCGGGGCGCGAGACCTGATAGAGCGGCATCCACTGCACATAAGTGCCGCCCTTGTTCAGCCGGGACGCGGCAAGGCGGTAATGTTCAAGCGTATAGACATTGCCCACCCCCGCGCGCCAGGGCGTGAACAGATCGGCGATGATCATGTCATAGGTGGCGCGGGACCGGGCCAGACACTGCCGCCCGTCCTCGCGGTGGATGGTCACGCGCGGGTCGGTGAAGAGGCCGTTTGTGTAGGGCTCGAACCAGTCGCGTGCGAAATCAACCACATCGGGCAGCAATTCGCAGACCGCCACCCGCTCGGGGTTTGCGAACAGCCCTGCCCCGGCGGAAATCCCGGTCCCCATGCCCAGGAAAAAGACCTCGCGCGGGTCCGGGTGGGTCAGCAGCGGGATCATGGTCTGGTTACGCTCGGGCACCAGCGCGCCGGACCCGCCCAGCGTGTAGAAATTGTTGACGCGGATGAATTTTGCGCCCCGGCGCTCGACCACGGCGACATGGGCCGAGGCGCCCTCGCGGAAGTCCAGCAATTCCTCGCCCGCGTTCAGCCGCGTAGGCTCCAGCCCCGGACGGCCCGCCATCAGCGCCACCGCCCCCGCCAGCGCGGCCAGGCGCAGGGACTGTGCCGCCAGGCGCTCATCCGGTCGCCAAAGCGCAAGCACCAGCACGGCATAGACCGCCGCCATCAGCCACAAACCCTGCCACATGCCGACCAGCGGCAGCAGCACGAAGCCCCCCGCCAGCGCGCCAAGGATCGCGCCCGTCGTGTTGACCGCGATCAACCGCCCCAGCACCGCGCCGGGCGCCCCGCCCCCCTCCATCAGCCGCAACAGGTAGGGCAGAACCGCCCCCAGGATGGTTCCGGGGATCAGCATGGTCAGCGCCGCCACGCGCCCGACCTCGGCCACATACCCCGCGAACTCGGCCCGCCCGCCCAGATAGCCCAGGCCTCGGGTCAGGTGGTGGAACAGATGCGGCGTGGCAGTGATCATGAGGGCCGAGGCCACCAGGAGCCCGGTCAGCACCGCCTCGGGGCGCGCGCGCAGCCTGTTCAGCGCATTGGCCAGCGCCGCACCCAGCGACAGCGCCGCCAGGAACACGGTCAGCACCAGCGCGTAGGTGTAGACCGAGTTTTGCAGGACCTGGGCGAAAGCGCGGGTCCAGATCACCTCGACCGCCAGCGTGGCAAAGCCCGAGGCGAAGGCGATGCCCCAGAGCCGCGCGGGAATGGCGACATGCGCGACCGTCGCCTGCGCGACCCGCGGCAGGGCGCGCCGCGCCAGCAGCAGCGCCGCAGCGCCCACGAACAGGTCGAACCCCACCGCCAGCAGATAGGCGCCCGAGAACCCCAGCCAAATCGGCAGGAAGAACCCCGCCGCCATCGCGCCCATCGCGCCCCCGGCAGTGTTGAGTGCATAAAGCGCCGCGCCCATGCGGCCCAGCGCATCGCGCGCGCGGATGACGTGCTGGCCCATCAGCGGCAGCGTCCCGCCCATGAGGATCGCCGAGGGCAGCAGGATCGTCGCGGCCACGGTCGCTTTCAGCGCGGTTTCCAGCACGGGATTGCCGCCGACCAGCGCGAAGAGCGCCGGGTATAGGCGAAAGTAGACATCAGCGACCAGGAAATGCCCCAGCGCGGTCGCCGCCACCCCGATCTCGACCAGCCCGAAGGCGCGCAGGGGCCGCGCCAGCCGTGCCGCCAGCCGGCCGAACAGCCAGCCCCCCAGTGCGATGCCAGCAAAGAAGATGGCGATGGTCAGCGCCGCCGCCTGCGCGGTGGAGCCGAACAAGAGCCCCAACTCGCGTACCCAGAGCACCTGATAGATCAGCGCCGCGGCCCCGGAAAGCGTGAACAGCGCGCCGAGGACGGGTGTTTCGAAACGCGCCGACGCAGCGCTTTGGGCATGGGCAAGGCTCATGCTCGCGTGTTATCTTGTAACATTGATGGCGACAAGACACGGGCGCCGCCGCGCAGGACCGCGCAAGGGCGCTGATCAGGACATGCGCATTCGATCAAGGAACCGTGCGCTTTCGCCATGCGCCGGTCTCGCGGTCCCTCTGCCGCAACGGCCAGCCATCTGTTCGCACCGGGATTCAGGATCGGGCAATCCCGACAGCGCAGAATGCGCCGCGCCGCCCCTTCCGCGGGCGCGGGCGCTCGGAACATGACCCGCGGGCACGCGGGCGAACCCTTGCCCCTGACGCCAACCACTTATCGGCACGTCGGTTGCGCCGTAGCCTCCGCCAAATCGCAAATGCCCACCGCGGCGCCTGCGGTGGGCATTTCCGGGCCTCGATCCAGATCGGGATGTCACTCGGCGGCGATACCGCCGTCCACGACCCGCAGGGTGTAGGGCGCGGCATAGGTCTCCTGCGCCGCGGCTACGCCCGCGCCATAGGGCACGCGCGCCCCGGCGGCGTTGAGCGCCATTTCCACGATGCTCAGCGCGCTCAAGCACATGCCCTCGTTCAGGTCGCCCAGATGGCCGATCCGGAAGGCCCGCCCCGCCAGCGGTCCCAGCCCGGCGCCCAGGTAGCAGTTGTAGCGGTCCCGCGCGATGGCGATGACCTCGCGCGCGTCGACCCCGTCCGGGGTGTAGATCGCCGTCACCGTGTCCGAGGCGCAGGCCGGGCTTTCCGCCACCGTCCGCAGCCCCCAGGCCGCCACCGCCGCGCGCACGCCGCTGGCCAGCCGGTGATGCCGGTCAAACACCCGGTCCAGCCCTTCGGCGGCCAACCGGTCCAGGGCCGCGCGCATCCCGTGCAGGAGCGGCGCGGGCGGGGTGTATGGGAAGCTGCCCGCCGCATGGGCGTTCACCATGTCGAACAGGTGGAAGTATCCGCGCGGCATGGTCGCCTTCTCGGCCAGTTCCAGCGCACGTGGGCTCAGCGCCAGCACGCCCAGACCGGCGGGGCACATCAGCCCCTTCTGGCTGCCCGCGATGGCCAGGTCCACGCGCCAGGCATCCATTTCGAACGGGACCGAGGCGATGGAGGACACACCATCCACGAACAACAGCGCGTCGTGCCCGCAGGCATCCATTTCCGCGCGCACCGCTTCGACGTCCGAGGCGACGCCGGTCGCGGTCTCGTTGTGGGTAACGAAGACGGCGCGGATGCGCCCGTCGCGATCCTCGGCCAGCTTGCGGGCAAAGGTCTCCACCGGGCAGGGCGCGCCCCAGGGCACGTCGACCACGTCCACATCCAGGCCCAGCCGCTCGGCCATCTCCACCCACAGGGTCGAGAACATGCCGTGCCGCGCCATCAGCACACGGTCGCCCGCCTGCAGCGTGTTGGCGATCGCCGCCTCCCACGCGCCGGTGCCCGAGCCGGGGAACAGTGCGATGGTCCCGTCGGTCGTGCCGAAGACCGGGCGCAGGTCATACCGGATCGGCGTCAGCAGGGACGCGAATTCGGGCGCGCGGTGATCCTGCATTGGCACCGCAAGCGCGCGGCGCACCTCTTCGGGGATGATGGTGGGGCCGGGAATGTAAAGATGGGCGTGTCCGGTTTTCATAGGCAATCCTCCGCTTTCCCGGCACCTGTGCCACGTTGAAAGCAAAGTCGGAAAGGAATTCGGGTTCTGTTGTAAATGCGAGATTTTACAGCCTCTCATTTTGTGAAGTTGTGAACTTCACATTGCGTGGTATACATGATATTGCATAAGATGAGGGATTCGGGAGGGGTTCGTCATGCGCAAGACATTCATCGGTCCGCATCTGCGGCGCCTGCGCCGCGAGCGTGGCCAGACCCAGGCCGACATGGCGCGCGCGCTGGGCATCAGCCCGGCTTATGTGAACCTGCTCGAGAACAACCAGCGCAGCGTCTCGGTCTCGATCCTGTTGCGGCTCCTGGAAACCTATGGCGTGGACTGGCGCGACATCGCCGAGGATGACACCGGCGCGCGGCTGGCCGACCTGCGCGGGATGCTGCAGGATCCGATCTTCGACAACGCCCGCCCGGACCTGCAGGAGCTGCGCGCCGCCCTGGCCCATGCGCCGCGCCTGCTGACCGCGCTTTCGCAATTGCACCGCGCCTATCTGGCGGTAACCGACCAGCTTCAGGCGGTGGCCCTGCGCACCGGCGAGGGCGAGCCGCTGCTGGGCACCTCGCCCGAGGCGGCGGTGCACGACTTCTTCCGCCGCCATCGCAACCATTTCCCCGGTCTGGAAAAGGCCGCCGAAGCGTTCTGGGACGGCAAGCCGCCTGCCACCGACGATGTCTATGCCGCGCTCAAGGACCGTCTGGCCCGGCGCCACCGGATCGCCGTGCGGCTGGCCCCGGTCTCCGAGATGCCCCGTACCCTGCGCCACCATGACGAAACCCGCGGCGAGGTGCTGCTGTCCGAGGCGCTGGACCACCCCAACCGTGTGTTTCAGCTTGTCCATGTGCTGGGGCTGATCGAATGCAGCGATGCGCTGGACAAGCTGCTGGAGGGTGTGCCCGCG
This sequence comes from Paracoccaceae bacterium, assembly GCA_003561595.1. Classification (GTDB taxonomy): domain Bacteria; phylum Pseudomonadota; class Alphaproteobacteria; order Rhodobacterales; family Rhodobacteraceae; genus Roseinatronobacter. The sequence continues at coordinate 14,290 of PWWF01000039.1, forward strand.
GACAGCCCGCAGGGGCGCGCGCGCTGCCGGGTTGAGCTGGCAAACTATTTCGCCGCCGCGCTCCTGATGCCCTATGATGCGTTTCTGACCGCGGCGCAGGCCAGCAAATACGATTTCGACCATCTGGCCACACGCTTCGGCGTCAGTTTCGAACAGGCCTGCCACCGCGCCACCACACTGCAACGCAACGGGGCGCAGGGGGTGCCGATGTTCTTCCTGCGCATCGACAAGGCCGGGAACGTCACCAAGCGGTTCAACGCCACCGATTTCCAGTTGGCAGAATACGGTGGTGCCTGCCCGCGGCTGGACGTGCACATGAGTTTCCGCACCCCGGGCCGGATCATCCCGCAACTGGTCGAGATGCCGGACGCCTCGCGCTATTTTGTCTTCGCCCGCACCGTGGACCGGCCGCAGTTCGAACGCCACGGGCAGGACAATCGGCTGGCCGTGGCCATGGGCTGCACCATCGATAACGCCTCGGAAATCGGCTACGCCGAAGGGGTGGCGCTGGGGGATGCCCGGGTCACGCCCATCGGGATCAACTGCCGCATCTGCCCGCGCGCGGGCTGCGAACAGCGCGCCCATCACGCCCCCGCGCTGACCGCGCCCGTGGACGAACGCCGCCGCGGTGCCACGCGCTACGATTCGGTTCAGGGCTGAGCGGCATCCGGTTTTCTTGGTGCCGCCATTGAACACAAGCCCCCGCCTCTGCCACCGGCAGGGCGAGCGCTGTCCTGTGTTGGATAGGGGGCGTGCGGGTGGGTAGGCGGGGCACGCGCCGAGGGCGCTTTTTCAGGGTGCGCACGGGAACGCGCACGGGCGTCCCCGGATCGCCTACCGATCACCGCGCAGGCCGCTTGCCCCAACGGCACTCGAACACGGGTGACATGCGCCAAAGCCCCGAACGTGGCGCGCTCAGCCCAGCTCGGGCGGCAGCAGGGCGCGCAGGTGTTCCAGCCGGTCGGCCTCGGCGGCGGGTTTGTCGGTGCGGATGCGGGCGATTCGCGGGAACCGCATTGCCACGCCCGACTTGTGTCGGGTGGAGCGGTTCAACCCCTCGAAGGCGATTTCCAGCACCAGTTGCGGGGCCACCGCGCGGACCGGGCCGAACCGATCGGTGGTGTGATCGCGCACGAAGCGGTCCAGGTCGCGCAATTCGGCGTCGGTGAAGCCGAAATACGCCTTGCCCACCGGCACCAGCGCGTCCCCGTCCCAAAGCCCGAAGGTGAAGTCCGAATAATACCCCGACCGCTTGCCGTGGCCGCGCTGGGCATACATCAGCACCGCGTCCACCACCATGGGATCGCGCTTCCACTTGAACCAGTGCCCCTTGACCCGTCCGGCCAGATACGGGCTGGCGCGGCGCTTGATCATCACCCCTTCGATCACGGGGTCCGGGGGCGCGGCGCGCAGGGCGGCGAGCGCCTCCCATGTGTCGAAGGACAGCAGAGCCGAGAGGTCGATGCGCGGGTCATCAAGTGCGCGCACCGCATCCTCCAGCGCCGCGCGGCGGATCGCGAACGGCTCCGCCCGCAGGTCGCGGCCCTGCCACAGCAGCAGGTCATAGGCGCGGAGCGCCGCCGGAAGCCGCGCCATCATCGGGCCCGAGACGCGCTTGCGGTTCAGCCGTTTCTGAAGCTCCGAGAACGGCGCCACCCGGTCGCCCGTGCGGATCAGCAACTCGCCGTCGATCACGCCGTCGAAGACCAGCCGCTCCAGCAGGTCGGGGAAGGTGGCGCTGATGTCCTGCCCGGTGCGGGTGTAAAGCCGCTGCACACCGCCTTCGGCCACCGCCTGCACCCGCACCCCGTCCCATTTCCATTCGGCGGCAAAATCGGCGGGGTCCAGCGTTCCGGGGTCCAGATCGTCGAAGCCGGTGGCCAGCATGACGGGCCGCAGGCTGGCGAGAGCGGGTTCCGGGCGCGGTCCGCCGTCCGCCCACTGGAACAGCGCCGTGTAGGGCGGGGCCATGCCGTGCCAAAGCTCCTCGACCTCGGCCACGTCCACGCCGATGAATTCGGCCAGCGTCACGCGGGCCAGACGGCCCGAGACGCCGACCCGCAGCCCGCCGGTCGCGAGTTTCAGATAGGCGTAGCGCTCGGACATGCCCAGCGCGTCCAGCCGCCCGGCCACCATCGCGGGCAGATCGGCGCGGCCTGCGCGCTGCAACTCGGTGATCAGGGCCGAGAGCGGCGGCGCGTCGGGCGCGCGAACAGTGTCTGGGGCGCCATCCGGCCAGGCCAGGGCGATGGTCTCGGCCAGATCACCGACATAGTCATAGGAGAGCGCAAACAGTTCCGGGTCCATCCGCTCCGAGATCAGCGTGCGCAGAAGCGACGGCGTGACCTGCCGCAATTCCAGGTCGCCGGTCAGCGCGGCCAGCGCATAGCCCCGGTCCGGGTCCGGCGTGGTGGCGAAATAGCGCAGAAACTGCGCCTGTTTCACGCTGCGCCGCGGCGTGAAGGCGAGCGCTTCCAGCAGGCGGGCGAAGCGGCGCATCACTCGGGCTCATCTTCGTAGCCGACCATGTTGAGCGCCCGCGCGCGGTGGCCGTTCAGAGTGCACCAACGCAGGAGCGCTTCCTCGCGGCCATGGGTGATCCAGGTCTCCGCAGGCGCCAGTTCGGCGATGGTGGCGGTCAGTTGCGGCCAGTCCACATGGTCTGAGATCACCAGCGGCAGTTCCACGCCGCGTTGCCGCGCCCGCGCGCGCACCTGCATCCACCCGCTGGCGAACCCGATCACCGGGTCGGGGAAGCGCTGCACCCAGGGGCTGGCAAAGGCTGACGGGGGCGCGATGACGATAGCGCCAGAAAATTGCGCCTTGTTCCCGCGTTCGATGGTGGCGGCGCGCAACTCGCCCAGGTCGATCCCCTGGTCGACATGATAGTCGCAGAGCCGCCGCAGCGCGCCATGGACATACACCGGCCCGTCCCAGCCCGCCGCGCGCAAGAGCGTGATGACCCGCTGCGCCTTGCCCAGCGCATAGGCGCCGATCAGATGCGCGCGGTCGGGGAAGGTGCGGCGCGAGTCCAGCAGCCGCGCGATTTCGACGTCCGGGTCCGGGTGGCGAAAGACTGGCAGCGCAAAGGTCGCCTCGGTCACCAGCACGTCGGCGGGCACCGGCTCCCACGGCGCGCAGGCGGCGCTGGGGGTGCGGGTATAGTCGCCGGTGACCACGAAGACGCCGCCCGGGGTTTCGATCCTGATCTGCGCCGAGCCCAGCACGTGACCTGCGGGGTGGAAGCTGACAGTCGCCGCGCCGATCCGCATGGGGGCGTCCGCGACCTGGGTGTGATCCGCGAAATCCGCGCCGTAGCGCATCGCCATGATGTCCAGCGTCTGGCGTGTGGCCAGCACATGCATGTGCCCGGCGCGGGCGTGATCGGCGTGGCCATGGGTGATCAGCGCCCGATGCACCGGGCGCACCGGGTCGACGAAGAAATCGCCGCCGGGGCAGTAGAGCCCCTCGGGGCGCGGGTGAAGAAAGGCATCGAAACCGGGCATCGGCGTGCGTGGGTTGAAAGCTCGAGAATGGCGCGCGTCCACCTGCAACCTAACGCGCCGACACGCGATTCCAACGCGTGTGTGCCCAGCGTATCCCAAGGCAACCGGCCTCCGGTGGGTTCGATGCGCCATCGCCCGTTTCTCCCCGCCCGACGCTTGCGTCGGGCAGCGCCCGCGAAGCGCCACGGGAGGGTGGGTGGGGGCGCTGAGCGGGCGCACTTTCTACGGGAAACGTGCGTCGCAGCGCAGCGGTCGACGCTCAGCCCCTAGCGCCGCCGGCAGGCCCGCAGTTGCGTGTCATATGTGATCGCGCGCGTCTCGACCCGCTGCGCCACGTTCAGCAGCCAGGGCTTGGCGTTGTAACTGCCGCGCCGGAACCCGGCGTGCCCCTCGTGATAGGCCAGATACTGGTTGCGCGCATCGGTCAGCGGGATGCCGTTCCGCTCCCGCGTCTTGTTCGTGTACCAGCCGATGAAATCCGTGGCGTCGCGGATGTTTTCGCGCCGGGCACGGCGGTTGCCGGTCTCGTCCTGGTATTCCTCCCAGGTGCGGTCCAGCGCCTGGCTGTAGCCAAAGGCCGAGGATTGCCGCCCCATGGGGATCACCCCCAGCGTATAGCGCACCGGTGTCCGGGCGTCGCCGATGAACCGGCTTTCGGCGTGGATGATCGCCATCTGCACCGGCACCGGAATGCCCCAGCGCCGCTCGGCGTTGCGCATGGCCTGCAGGTAATGCGGCCGCTCCGCGACGATCGCGCAGGCATCGTTCAGGTTGCGCGGCGCGCTGAACTCCTGCCGCCCGCCACAAGCCGCCAGCAGCGCCGCGACCACGGCGATGCGGAAGAAGAGACTCATCATTGTTACTGCCTTGCTGCCTCTGCGTGCACTATTTTTCCCTGTACCATAGCGGAATTCGGCGCGTGTGGAAACGGCATTCCCCGCGACACGTTGCGCGGCGGGCGCGGTCATGGTCACACTGGCGCGAGCGCGCACCTGCGTTCATGCAGCTTCTGCGCTTTACCCTTTGTTCATGGCCGCGCGCTAGCCTGCCAGGTGTGGGTGAAAGATCGGGTGTGGGTATGCGTGGGCAAAATGAGTCCCGGCCCATCGTCATCAAGCGGCGCAAGGTCGTCGCGGGCGATGGGCATCATGGCGGCGCGTGGAAGGTCGCCTATGCGGATTTCGTCACCGCGATGATGGCGTTCTTCCTGATGCTCTGGCTCCTGGGGTCCACGACCGATGACCAGCGCAAGGGTCTGGCGGATTACTTCAGTCCCACCGTCCCCGTGCACCGGGTCTCGGGCGGGGGCGATGGGCTGGACGGCGGGGACACGGTGGTCGCGCCGGAGAACCTGGCCGGCGAGCACGCGCAGCCCGGGATCGATGCCACCCTCTCGGGCGATGATGCGGCGGAAACGCATGCGCGCAGCGCACCCGCACAAGACGAGCCGCCGCTCGAAAGCATCGAGGCGATGCTGAACACCGCAGCCCAGGCGCATGCGCAGGGCGCCGAAATGCTGCGCCATCTGCTGATCCGCATGACCGAAGACGGGTTGCAGATCGAGCTGTTCGATCTGGACGATTCGCCCCTGTTCACGCCCGGCACCGCCGAACCGATGCCCGTGCTGCGGGCGCTGGGCGGCCTGCTGGCCGAGGTTGTGGCGCTGGTATCGAATCCGATCACACTGGACGGCCATGTCCGCGCCCATGCCGTGGTCGAACGCGAGGATCGCGCCTGGGAACTCTCCATGAGCCGCCCGCAGGTCATGCGCCAGTTGCTCGAGGAGGATGGGGTGCTGTCCCGGCGCTTCCTGCACCTGACCGGGCATGGCGACCGCAGACCCGTCGCGGGCAACCCGGTTTCGCCGCGTAACAACCGGCTGGTGCTCTTGCTGCGGACCCCTGCGGCAGCACCTCCGGCGCGTCCGGGTCCCTTCTGACCGCCAGCCCTGACCGCCCGTCCTGAACGCCGGTCCTGAACGCCGAACGGGGGCCGTTAGGGGGAAATTAAACCGCTTGGGCGATGCTCTGTCCCGAGTCGGCGTCCGGGATACCCGCCCGGGGCGCACCCAAGGCACAGGAACCACTCCATGACCATGAACATGACGTCATCGATGAACGCCGGGATCGCCGGGTTGCAGTCCAACGCAACGCGGATGGCCGGTATCTCGGACAATATCGCCAACGCCAGCACCCATGGCTACCGCCGGGTGCACACCAGCTTTCACGCCATGGTGCTCGGGGATACAGTCGCGAATCGCGGCACCTACGCAGCGGGTGGCGTGCGCACCAGCACCATGCGGATGGTGGATCAGGGCGGGCAGATCACCGGCACGCAGAACGCCACCGATCTGGCCGTGAACGGGCGCGGCTTCCTGCCCGTGACCTCGCTGACCGGCGCGCGCAACGGGGGGGAGGCGATGCCACTGATGCTGACGCCCACCGGGTCCTTCCGCTTCGATGCCGATGGCTTTCTGCGCAGCGATGCGGACCTCGTGCTGCTGGGTTGGCCGGCGAACGCCGACGGCACGGTTCCGGCCTTTGCCCGCAACAGCAATGACGGGTTGGTGCCGGTCCGCCTGGACGACATGCAGCTTGCGCCGCAACCGACCGGGACAATCTCGCTCGGGCTGAACCTGCCCGCCAGCGCAACCCTGCCCGATGCACCGGGCACGCCCAGCGATCTTTCGCTCGATTACATCGACACCCTCGGCCTCAGCCGCAACCTCGACATCAGTTTCGTGCCCACCGTCACGCCGGGGACGCACAGCAACGCCTGGACCATGCAGGTGGAGGATCCGGCCACCGGCACGGCGCTGGGGGCCTGGGCGCTTCAGTTCGGCAGCGGCGTTGCCGATGGCGGCCGGTTGACCAGTGTCACCGAACTGCCCGGAAGCGACGCCTATGATCCCGCGACCGGCACCGTCGGGATCACCATCGATGGTCAGGACATTGCGATCGAGATCGGCGCCCTTCTAGACCGGCAGGGCATCACCCAGACCGCCGGCGCGTTCCAGCCCCATCGCATCGCGCAGGACGGGTTCGGCGCGGGCGAGGTGCTGGGCGTTTCCGTCACTGAAGAGGGCATGGTGCAGGCCGTCTATGATCAGGGCACCGTGCGGACGCTCTATCAGGTCCCGCTGGTCGATGTGCCCAATCCCAACGGTCTGGAATCGCTTAGCAATCAGGCGTATCGCGTGTCCGCCGAAAGCGGCGCCTTCCTGCTGTGGAACGCGGGCGAAGGCCCCACCGGCACGGTGATGGGCAACGCGCTGCAGCAATCGGCCACCGACATCGCTGCGGAACTGACCGGGCTGATCCAGACCCAGCGCGCGTATTCCTCGAACGCCAAGCTGATCCAGACCGTGGACGAGATGCTGCAGGAAACCACCAATATCAAGCGCTGAACGCTGCGCAACGCGCTGACGCACCCAGGGAGACATGGCCATGTCGCTGAACGCCGCCCTTCTGGCCGCCACGTCGGGACTGAACGCCGCGTCGCGCGGCGCCGCCGTTGTCGCGGACAATATCGCCAACAGCGCGACCGAGGGGTTTGGCCCGCGGCGGCTGGCGCTGTCCTCGACCGTGCTGGGCGGGGCGGGGGTCGGTGTCACCGTCGCCGGGGTGCAGCGGCAGGAGAATGCGGCGCTGACCGCCTCGCTGCGCGCGGCCAGCGCCGATGACAGCGCTGCCCGGACGCTGCGCGACCACTGGGCGGGGATGGAGGCGCTGGTGGGCGCCGGCGATGCGCCCGGCGGCCTGTCCGCCCGGGTGGATGCGCTGGGCACCGCGCTCGCCCATGCCGCCGCCCACTCCGAAAGCACCACGCGGCTGGATCAGGTCGCGGCCGCGGCGCGCGCCCTGACCGGCACACTGGCGCGAATCGAAACCGGGATCACCGAGGCGCGGGCTGCGGCGGACCGCAGCATCGCCCGCGATGTGGAGGCGCTGAACACCGGCCTGCGCCGGGTCGAAGCGCTGAACGCCGAAATCACGCGTCAGCAGATAGCGGGCAGCGACCCGAACGGGCTCATGGACGAACGCGCGCGCATCATCGACGGGCTGGCCGCGCTGGTGCCGCTGCGGGTGATGCCGGGCGATCATGGTGCCGTGCGGCTTATCACCGACGGCGGCGCGGTGCTGCTGGGCAGCCGTGCCGCCGAAATCGGCTTCGATCCGGCACCGGGTGTTGCGCCGGGTGATGACACGGCTTCGGGCGTGCTTTCGGGGCTGACAGTGAACGGGCGCGCCGTCGACACCGGCCCCCGAGGTCCCCTCGCCGGGGGGAGCCTCGGCGTGGCCTTCGACATCCGCGACCGGTATGCGCCGACCATGCAGGCCGGGCTGGACCGGCTGGCCGCGGACCTGGTGGCGCGCTTTGCCGACCCCGCCACCGACCCGACCTTGTCGATGGGCGCACCGGGGCTGTTCGCCGACCCGGACCCGGGGGCAGGAATCGTGGGTCTTGCCGGACGCTTGCAGCTGAACCCGCTGGCCGACCCCGAAGCGGGCGGCGCGCTCTGGCGGCTGCGCAGCGGGTTGGGCGCCCCGGTGCCCGGACCGGTCGGCGATCCGGCGCGGCTGGATGCGATGGCGCAGGCGCTGGACCGGCCCACCGCACTGGCGCCGGGCATGGCCGCAGGTGGGCTGGCCGCCCATGCCGCCGACCTTGGCGCCGAGGTCGGCGCCGCGCTCCACCGGGCCGAGGCGCAGCAGACCTTCACCGCTGCGGCCCGGGCGCAACTGGCCGACGCGCGCGCCGCCGCAGGCGTCGACACTGATGCCGAGTTGCAGACCCTGCTGACCATCGAAGCGGCCTACGCCGCCAATGCCCGGGTCATGCGCGCCGTGGATGACATGCTGCGCCGCCTGATGGAGATCTGATGCCATGAACGGACCCACCCTTGGCGACATGACCCGCCCACAGATGCTGACCCGTTTGGGCAGCGCCCTGCGCCGGGACATCCAGACCCGCACCCAGGAACTGACTACCGGCCGCGTCGCCGATCGCACACGGGCGCTGGGCGGCGACACCGGGCGCGCCACGCGGCTGGAAAGCGCCCGCGCCGCCACCACCACCGGGCTGGAGATCGCGCGCGGCGCCGCCCTGCGGCTGGAGGCCGCGCAGCTCGCGATGGCCCGGATCGCAGAGTCTGCCACCGAGACGCGCAACACGCTTCTGCGCAGCGTCCAGACCGGCACCGCAGGCGCGCTGGCCACCGCGCAGACCGAGGCCGAAGGCACCTTCCGGCAGGTGGTTGCCACCTTGAACACCACGCTTGCCGGGCGCAGACTGTTCGCAGGGGTCGCCAGCGACGGTCCGGCCCTGGCATCCGCCGACACCATGCTCGATACGCTCCGCGCCCAGATCGCCGGTGCCCCCACTGCCGGGGCCGCGGCCGCCACCATTGCAGACTGGTTCGCACCGGGCGGCGGGTTCGATGCCGACGGCTATCTGGGCGGGCCTGTCGCCGACGTGCCGCTGCGACTGCCGGGCGACCTGACGCTGCCGCCGGGCCCCACGGCCACTGACCGCGCCTTCCGCGAAACCCTCGCCGCACTGGCCACCGCCGCGCTGGCCGGGGAGGGCCCCGGCGCCGGTGATCTGCGCGCCCGGTCCGACATGACGGCCGCCGCCGCCGCGCGCCTCGGTGCGGCGGGCGATGCGCTTATCGGGCGGGCCGAAACCCTGGGCCGGGATGAAGCCCGCGTCGCCCGGGCCGAGACTGTCGCGCGCAGCGAACTCCATGCCCTCGACACGGCCCTCACGGACCTGCTGGAAGCCGACCCCTATGAAACCGCGACCCGGCTGGAGGCGGCGATGTCGCGACTCGAGGCGCTCTATACCGTGGCTGCGCGCAGCGCCCGGCTCAGTCTGACGGGTTTCCTGCGATGACCGCGCGGCGTTTTCGGCGCGCCTGGGCTGGCGTGCTTCTCTTGACCCTGCTTCTGCCCCTGCAGGCGGTCGCCGATGTGCGGCTGAAGGACCTGGTGGAATTCGACGGGGTGCGCGGCAACGACCTCTTGGGCTATGGCCTTGTGGTCGGGCTGGACGGCACCGGGGACGGTATCCGCAACGCGCCCTTCACCGAGGATATCATGGCCAATATCCTCGAGCGGCTGGGCGTGAATGTCACCGGCGAGCAGGTCCGCCCGCGCAATGTGGCCGCCGTGATCGTCACCGCCACGCTGCCGCCCTTTGCCCGCACCGGCGGGCGGGTGGATGTCACCGTCTCGGCCATCGGCGATGCCTCGAGCCTGCTGGGCGGGACACTGGTGATGACGCCGCTCAATGGCGCCGACGGGCAGATCTATGCCGTCGCCCAAGGGTCGGTGCTGGCAGGTGGCGTCGCCGCCCAGGGCGAGGCGGCGCGCGAGGTGCGCGGCGTGCCCACCGCCGGGATCATCCCGCTCGGCGCGCGGGTGGAGCGTGAGGTCGATTTCACCCTGTCCAGCCTGAACAGCATCCGGCTGGCCCTGCGCGCGCCGGATTTCACCACCGCCGCGCAGATAGAGGGCGTTATCAACGCGTTCTACGGGCGCGGCGTGGCGCGAATGCTCGATGCCGGGACCGTGGCGCTGGATGTGGGCGCCACTGGCGCCCCCTCGCCCGCCCATGCGCTCAGCCGGATCGAGAATCTGACCGTGCGCCCGCAAACCCGCGCGCGGGTGGTGGTGGACCAGCGCTCGGGGACCATCGTGATGGGTGCGGATGTGCGCATCAGCCGGGTCGCGGTGGCGCAGGGCGGACTGACCCTGCGCGTGGCCGAGGAACCGGCGGTGGTTCAGCCCAACCCCTTCGCCGAGGGCGAGACCATCGTGATCCCCCGCACCCGCACCGAGATCGAGGACGCGCCGCCCACGGCAATGGCCGAACTTGCCGCCGGCACCTCGCTGACCGAGATCGTGGCCGGACTGAACGCGCTCGGCGTTGCCCCGCGCGAGATGATCGACATTCTCAACAGCATCAACGCGGCCGGGGCGCTGCACGCGGAACTGATCGTGCGGTGAGCCCATCCGGTCGGCACCGCAAAGGCGTGATGCGAAGGGCCTGTGGCGGCCGGGCCTGTGGCGGTCGGGCTTGCCGACCCACAGGGTCGCGTTGTCCGGAACTGTCCCGCAAGGGATGACCCCAACCAAGTTGAGCGGCCCCGCCAACGCCGGGACAGCGGCACCCGCGCCGTGACAGCCGTCGGCGCCCGCGCTGGCTGCCGCGCAACGGGGCAAGCGGCAGATGCGCTGTGGCGGCCGCCAGCGCCCGCCCCGCATGGCGCGCAACCCATCTCATGGCCTGGGCGTTTCATCGCCGGGCAGAGGGCTTGAGGCCCTCGGCCCTGCCCGCAATCGCCCCGGTCCGCAATCGGCCCGGCTGCAGCAACACCCGCCGCGCCAGCGACAGGCGGCGAGGGGCTGGATCTACCTTATGACCACTTGCAGCCTGGCCTGTCCCGCGCGGAAACCTGAAGCCCCTCGCGGTTGTGCACACGCTCGGCGCTGCAGGTTCGGACAGAGCCTCCGGCGCACGGCCTTGCCGTCAGCCGGAACCCTCGCGTGACAGCGGAAGACCAATGCCGGCGCTGGTGGCCACCGCGTCCGGTCCGTCGATCAGCCGGTCTGGCTTTGCAAGGGCCGTCAGTTTCGCGCGATCGGTGATGATGACGCGCGCACCGTCGATCTTCACGCCGTCCGCCTCGAGCGTCTTGAGCGTCCGGGACAGGTTTTCCGGTGTCATGCCGAGGTAGGATGCCAGCAGCCGTTTCTCCACCGGAAGCGTGTAGGAGGGCGTGCCCCCGGCCAGCAGCGACTGACGCAGCAGATACGAGGCCACGCGCTCGCGCGAGTTGCGCAGCTTCATCGATTTCGCGCTGCGCACCACAGAGCGGTAGCAGGCGGCCAGCTCGTCAATGACAGCGAGGGCGAACTCGCCGTCGCGCCGGAACATCGCGCGCACGTCCGAGGCGGGGACAAGCATGAGCCGGGTGCGTTCCAGCGTCCGCGCGCCCATCAGATAGGGCGCATCGCGGATGCAGGCGGCCAGGATGAAGGTCGAGACCGGTTGCACCACCGCCATGGTGCATTCCCGCTCCGCCCATTGCCCGAAAAGCTCCACCGATCCTTCCAGCACGATGTGCAGGAAATCCGCCGGGTCACCCTGCCGGATGATCTCGAGCCCCGGCGGGAACAGCTGGACGTAACTCGCCGTCATCAGGTCCGCGAAATGGGCCTGCGCCATGTCGCGGAACAGGTGCAGGCGGCGAATCCTCGGGTCGGTGTCTGGGCGCATGGGACTCTTGACTAGCTTGGGGCTGGAGATTGACGAATATCAATCATCAATGACAGGTCCGACAAGCGAAACACAACCCTTGTGAGTTCGCAAGCCAAAGTATTTCTTCTGGCCCTTTGAAGGGTGACAAATCCTGCGCGATTGCACCGCCGGACGCCGCGCCATTTGACCTGAATCAAGTTTCACGTTGCTACCCTGTGGCTGTGTCCTGACATCCGGGCATGCAAAGCCGTGTCCGAAGCGCAAGGAGACGCCGATGCATGTGATGCTGGCTTATGACAATTCCCGAAATTCCCGGATCGCTCTGGATGCGGTGCGTGACCTGCTCGGGCCGATCCGGCCCCGCGTCACTCTCATCAGCGTCGTCGAGGCGGTCGGCAGCGCGACCTCGGACGCCGATGAGTTGTTTTCTGCGCAATACGAAGACCAGAAGAGTGGCACCGAAGCGGCGGCAAGGGAACTGTCGGCCGACGGGTTCGAGACGGCGGTGCTGATCGCCGAAGGCGATGCGCGCAAGATGATCCTGCGCGCCATCACCGAGCGCAGCCCGGACCTGCTGGTCATGGCGCGGCACAGCCACAAGCCCGATGCGGGACCCTTCAACTTCATCACCAAGCGGCTGGACGCACTGGTCGAGGAGTTCGATCACATGACCTTCGGCTCGACCAGCGCATTCCTGGCCCGCCGGGCGCCGTGTCCGCTGCTGATCATTCCCACACACGCCGAGTGATCCTGAAAGCCAAGCGCGCGTGCCCATTTCCAACGTTCGAGGTCTGACATGCAGGTCAGCGACATTTTCCGCTTCAAGAACGCCGAGATAAAGGCCCTCCACCTGACATGGATCGCCTTTTTCATCAGCTTCTATGTCTGGTTCAACATGGCGCCGCTGGCGTCATCCATGCTGCGTTCGGTCGACTGGCTGACGCGCGACGATATCCGCCTTTTTGCCATCGCCAATGTGGCGCTGACCATCCCTGCGCGGATTATCGTGGGCATGGCGCTGGACCGTTTCGGCCCGCGCCGGGTGTTTTCGGTCCTGCTGGTGATCATGTCGCTGCCGACCTTTGTCTTCGCCTTCGGGGACACGCGCGAAGTGCTGTTTGTCTCGCGGTTGGTCATGTCCTCGATCGGGGCGAGCTTCGTCGTCGGCATCCACATGACCGCACTGTGGTTCCGCCCGCGCGATATCGGTTTCGCCGAAGGGTTCTATGCCGGCTGGGGCAATTTCGGGTCGGCCGCGGCGGCGATCACGCTGCCCACCATAGCGCTGACCATCTATGGCGGCGAGGACGGCTGGCGCTGGGCGATTGCCACCTCGGGCGTGGTCATGGCGGCCTATGGTGTCTTCTACTGGTTCGCCATCACCGACGGCCCCACCGCCGACACCCACAAGAAGCCGCGCAAGGCTTCGGCGCTGGAAGTGTCGAGCTGGGGCGAGCTGGTGCTGCTGTGCATCTTCATCGTGCCGATGGTCGGTATCCTGTCGATCCTCGTCTATCGAATCCAGCTGATGGGCTACATCGACGGCATGACGGCGGCGGCCTGCTACTTCGCCATCGCCGTGGTGGTGACCTACCAGGTGGTCCAGGCAATCCGGGTCAACGTGCCGATCCTCAGGAAGGGCGTGCCCGAGGATGACAGGTATCCCTTCAAGTCGGTTGCGGCGCTGAACGCCACCTATTTTGCCAACTTCGGCGCAGAACTCGCCGTGGTGTCGATGCTGCCCATGTTCTTCGAGGAGACCTGGGGCCTGACCGCGGCGGCGGCGGGACTGATCGCGGCCTCTTTCGCCTTCGTCAACCTGTTTGCGCGGCCCATGGGCGGGCTGGTGTCCGACCGGTTCGGCAACCGCCGCTTCGTGATGCTGGCCTACATGTTCGGCATTGCCATCGGCTTCGTGCTGATGGGGCTTCTGAACAGCAACTGGCCGCTGATCATCGCCATCGGTTTCACCATCATGTGCAGCTTCTTCGTGCAGGGGGCAGAGGGCGCGACCTTCGGCATCATTCCGTCGATCAAGCGCCGCCTGACGGGGCAGATCTCGGGCATGGCGGGGGCCTACGGCAATGTCGGCGCGGTCTTCTACCTCTTCGTCTTCATGTTCGTCACGCCGTCGCAGTTCTTCTTCATCATCGCGGCGGGGGCCTTCATCAGCTGGCTGGTCTGCTACTTCTGGCTGGTCGAGCCCGAGGGTGGGTTCGGGGATGAATATGTCATCTCGTCCGTGGACCGCGCGATCGCCCGCGAGGCCGCCGAGAAGAAGGCGCTCGATGCCGAACTCGCCACCATCTTCGCCGGCTCCGAGAAGGTCGAGCTGACCCAGCGCGGCGGGGGGCTGCAACTCAAGGCGCAGTTCAAGTCGGTCGATGACTTGCGACAGGCGCTGGACCGGCTGGATCGCGGCAAATCGCAACCTGCTGAATAGACATTTGCGTCGCGCAGGCCCTGCTTTCAGGGGCCGCGCCAACCCGAGACTCGTTACGAAAGGGACATTGACATGTCTTCCGAGAACACAACCCAAGCCTCTTCGGCAACATGGCTTCCCCGGTGGGACCCGGAGAACAACGCTTTCTGGGAAGAGGAAGGCAAGGCCCGCGCCTGGACCACGCTGATCCTGACCACGGCCGCGCTGACCATGGCCTTCATCACTTGGTTTCTGGTCTCCGCATTGGTCGTGCGGTTGCCGCAGATCGGGTTTCAGTTCACCGCAAGCCAGCTCTTCTGGCTGGCGGCGATGCCCGGGCTCGCGGGCGGGTCGCTGCGGCTGATCCACATGTTCCTCACGCCGATCTACGGCACACGCCATGTGGTCAGCCTGTCAACCTTGTCGCTGCTGATCCCGCTGGTGGGCTGGTTCTACGCGGTCCAGAACCCCGAGACACCCTATTGGGTGCTGATGTTCCTCGCCTTCCTCGCGGGTCTCGGCGGCGGCAATTTCTCGAGCTTCATGCCGTCGACGAGCATGTTCTTCCCCAAGCGCCTGCAGGGCACGGCGCTGGCGATTCAGGCAGGTGTCGGCAATTTCGGGGTCTCG
>PWWF01000235.1 GCA_003561595.1 Paracoccaceae bacterium
GCCCATGGTGGAGCGGTGGTATGCCGCCCAGCTCAAGCCCAATGGTCTGGCCATCGCCGAGCGCAATCTGGCACGGCAGGGGATCGAGAGCTTCTGCCCCTGGCAGATCGAGACCGCGCGCCGCAACCAGCACTTGCATAATATCCGACAGCCGCTCTTTCCGGGATATATCTTCGTGCGGGTCGATCCGCGCGCAGGCCTGTGGCGCAAGCTGCGCAACACGCGCGGCCTGACCCGGCTGGTCCAGACGGACCCGCGCGCCCCGACCCCCTTGCCCGATGCGCTGATCGAGGGGTTGCGGCAGCGCTGCGACGCCGATGGGCAGTTGGCCGCCTTGCCCGATCTGGCACCGGGCGATTGCGTCCGCGTCATTTCCGGGCCCTTTGCCGAATTCGTGGCCCGGATCGAACGCATCACGCCCGATGCGCGTATCCGCGTGCTGTTCGATCTGATGCAGCGCAAGGTGGCGGTTGAACTGGACCCCGCGCAATTGCGGCGGGCCTGAAACGGCTGAGGCCGGGGCGCGTGGCGCATGCGACGGGCTTGCGCGCGGTGCGCGGGTTCAGCCTGCGGCACTGGGCAGAGCGTTGCGCTCCTGCATCGCACGCGCCACGCGCCGCCAGCGATTGCCCCGAAAGACGCGCACCCCCGTCAGATAGCTGAGCGTGAACAGCACCCCGAACACGATCCAGGCGAGCAGTGCCTCCACGGGGCGATCCCACAGATAGATGCCCGTGGCGATCGGGGTGGCGACCAGGGGCAGCATGATCATGGCTGTCAGGGAATTTGCCACCCCCTTGCCCAGCCGCCCGCCCGACAGCAGCATCAGCGCGCGCATCACGAATTGGTGGTAATGCAGCCGGTCCGGCGCGCCCACGGGGCGACCGGCCCGCAAGCGCCGGGCGATGGCAAGAAAGGTATCGGCGACCGGCCAGAAGAACATCAGCGCCAGCGCCAGCGCCGAGACCTGCGCATTGGCCGCCGCCAGCCCCAGTGCCAGCCAGACCAGCACATGGCCCAGCGTATAGGCCCCGGCATCCCCCAGGAAGATCCGCCCCAGCGGCCAGTTGAACAGCAGAAACCCGATCAGCGCGGGTACGATCGCCGCGGCGACCGTGGCAAAGCCCATCGCGCCTGCCTGTTGCGCCACCAGCGCGATCCCCAGGGCGATCAGCAGTCCGGTTCCCCCGGCCAGCCCGTTCACCCCGTCGATCAGGTTGATCGCATGGCACACCCCTGTCGCCCAGAGGATCGTCACGAAAATGGCCACCGGCGCCACGCCCAGCACCATGTCAAGCACGCCAATCCCGAGCGCGGGCACCCAGATCTGCAGCAGCGCAATCGCCAGCGCGGCCGAACAGGCTGCAGCAAGCAACCGACCCATGGCGCTGACACGCCAGCCCAGATCCTCGGCCAGACCGGCCGCAAAGACCGGCAGCAGGGTCAGGGCGAAAAGTGCGAAGAAGGATTGCTTGTCATCCGGCACAAGAAACAGCAGCGCGATCAGGGTTGCGGCCAGCACACCGATGCCGCCGATACGCGGCGTGCTGCGCAGATGGGCAGCCTGGACAGAATTCAGATCATCCCTGCTGCGCAGATATCGCGCGAGGCGCGGATGCAGCAGGACCAGCAGGCCGCAAATGCTGAACGAAACCGCCAGAAGAAGAAGAAACACGTCAAGAGACAGCAGGGAATTCATTGCACCAGAAACTTTTCGTGAAAATCGGACCTTGCCACAACATAACCATTAATCGTTTCTTAACCAAATCAAAAACGGCAATCATGGTTAAGGATGGCTGCGAAAGTGCATGGAACATGCATCTCGACTCTCCGAGTGTAATCCTTTATTAACAATTCACGCTTAGGTTGTAATGGCGCGAAATACGATCCCGAAACGGCTGTGATTGCGTGGAAACATTCGTCCAGATATTCCTTCTTCTTTATGGCGCAATGGCTGTTGCGCTGATGGTGGCGCTGGCCTGTCGTGCCGTCATCTCGACGCGGGACAGCGATGCGCGCCACAAACCGCCCATGCGGGACCGGGGCTCACGCAAGACACCCCTGATCAGCCCACCGCGCGTTATCCCGCGCCCCAGATAACTGACCCGCCACGACCTGCCCTCACCGGGTGTGGGGGCAGATCCTGTGGCATGCCTCAGAAGGATTCGACATTGTCGCGGACCTGAAGCGGACTGCCGGTCAGCGAGGTTGCATTGTTGAAGAAGCGCTGGAACTCGATCGCGGCGGCATTGGTCACGAAGATCACGTCGCCATCGCGCATCTGGAATTCATTGGCCAGAAAGAAGATATCGGGCGAGCGGTAATTGGCGCGCAGGATCGTCGGAATTTCCTTGTGACCATGGAACTCGCTCTCGCTGAAATCGACGCCCATCTGCTCGAGCGCATGGCGCGATTCCTTGCGGTAGATCAGCACCTGCCGCGGATCGGCCTGGTTGTCCTGCAGGCTGGCGACACGGGCAACCGCTTCGTTCAGCGTCACTTCTTCGGCGCCGAAATTGAAATTCCCCACCAGCCCGGTCGCCCCGAATGCGAAGAACTGCTTGTCCTCCTCGACCACCTCGACCACATCCCCCGGGGCAAGAAAGATATTCTCGCGCGGGTTCTCGGTGATGGCACGATAGGACACCTTGACGCTCTGATTGCCGCGCTGAAGTTCAACGAACGTGCCCGAGGCGGGCCCCGAGAGGCTGCCGGCAGCCGCGATCGCTTCCAGAATCCGCACCCCGCCTTCGCGCAGCGGGTACACCCCCGGGGCGCCGACGGCGCCCACCACCGACACGCGCGAGAAATTCTGCTCGACAATCTCGACCGAAATCTCGGGCTCGATCGCGCGATCCTGCAGGCGTTCGCGGATGGTCTGTTCGACGGCGGCGGGGGTCTGCCCGGCGGCCTGGATCACCCCGGCAAAGGGCACGGTGATGCGCCCGTCCTGATCGATCCGCTGCTGGGGCAGCTGCACGAAATTGCCCGGGCGCGCGCCAGCGTCGTCGGGCAGGAACAGCCCGCCTGTCTGGCTTTCGAACACGGTCACACGGATGACATCACCAGGACCGAGGCGAATCGATGGCGCGCTCTGACCCGTGGCGCCGAATGTGCGAAACTCGCCGACCGGGTCGCTGGACAGCAGGGGCAGGGTCCCGCGGGTGACATCCACCACGACGTAATCGTAGCCCAGCGTGGCCTCTTCGTTCTTGGAGGATGCGGCCGCGTTGAAATGAATGCTGCGTTCACGCGGACCCGAGCCTGGCAACATTGCACATCCGGAAAGCGAGATAACCAGTGTCGCCGACAATGCCGCCCGTGTAACAACGCCCATGAATCAACCTGCATACTGAAAGGTTTTTGGTACTTCTGCATAGAGGTAGCCGAATATCGGGCCAATGGGTATGTCGGACGCGGCGAAAATTTACCCTTTCTTAATTGACATGGAAATCTGTTGCGGATGCGCCACAACCCGTGCGACCGATCTGATCGACCTGCTGCCAAAGGGGCAGGCATGACCCGGCACCCCGTTGCAACATGCCGCCCCGCAGGACAGAACAGAGGCTGCTCTTTTTTCGCAGCGGCCCAATTCTGAATGTCCTTGCATGCGCATACAGCCCCCCATCATCGGGGCCACAGAAGGCACGGGGCGCGCCGTGGGAAAGGCGCGCGCGCCCATGCCGGCCGGGTGCTGCTGATCTGGCTGATCACCGCGATCGGGCTTGCGCTGATGATGAACGGCTCTGTTGCCGCGCCCTATCGCCAGATCGCCTTTCTGGCCCTCACGCTGCCTTTGCTCGCGCTCCTGGGCTTGCGGCTGACCCGGCCTGTTTCGCGCGCGCTCTGGCGCCAATGCATCGCGGGCATGACCCTTCTGATACTCTGGGCGCTGGTGCAATCCACGCCCTTGCCCCTTGGCATTCTCGCCCATCCGGTCTGGGACAGGCTGGGTGATCTGGGCATCGCGGCGCAGCCCACGATCTCGGTCGCGCCTGCCCTCACGCGCGCGGCCCTGCCCGCACTGATCCTGCCCTTTCTGGTCTTTGCCGCGATGATCCTGCTGTGCCAGCACCAGCGCGAGGCGCTCCTTGCCTGGAAGGCACTGGCCGTGCTGGGGCTGGGGCTGGCGGCCCTGTCGATCCTGCTGGAAATGGTCTTTCCCCAGACGAGCTTCTTTTCGCGCTTCGAGGTCGGGCGCGGGGCGTTCAACGGGATCTTCGTCAATCGCAACACCACGGCCGCCTTTCTGGGGCTGGCGGGGTTTGCCACGGCAGGCTGGCTGATGCTGCCACAGCCACGCCAGCAGCGCATGGATCCCGCGGCCACAGGGCTGGCGGGGTTCGGATGGTCGCGCGTATGGCTGGCGGCACTGCTGTTTCTGCTGGTCATCACGCTGATCACCACCCGCTCGCGTGCGGGGGTCACATTGGCGCTGATCTGCCTGACACTGGCCTTTGTCGCGGTCTTTCTCTTGCGACCGGAAAGGGGCAGGCCCCCTGTGCGCCGCCTGGGCACAGGCGCCAAAGCGGCGCTGATCATCGGGGCCGGGATCGGGCTGTTCGTCGCCTTCGGAGATCCCGTCATCTCGCGCATGGGGCCCGAGGCCGAGGATGGGCGCTGGTGCGCCTGGGCCTCGACCCTGCAGATGATCGCAGAGCGCCCCCTTGTGGGGCAGGGCTTCGGCACTTTCGCAGATGCCTTTCCGCAATATCGCAACGTGGACTGTCTGGGCAGCCGGGGGATCTGGACGCGCGCGCATAACTCGCATCTGGAATTCCTGGCCGGAATGGGGCTGATCGGGGCGCTGGTCGCGCTGGTCCTGCTGGGTCGGATGCTGCAGGTGCTGGTCACCGGGGTGCAGAAGCGCCGCTCGTTGAAACCGATCCCGATCATGACGCTTGCGGCGCTGGCCTTCGTGCTGGGGCATTCCGCGCTGGATTTTCCGCTGCAGGTGCCGGGGGTCGCGCTTTATTTCGCAGCCCTGATGGGGGCGGGATGCGCCATCGCAGTGCTGGAGCCGTCGTCAGGGTCGCGCCGGTCCCGCCGCAGCCCCCGGACCGGGCAGGCTGTCTGACACCGGACCCGCGTTCAGAACAATTCTTCGCGGCGCTCTGCGATCCAGCCCTCATGCGGGGCATAAAGCCGCGACAGCGCCACATGGCGCGCGACCAACTCGGGGGGCGCGGCCAGCGCGCGGCTCAGGATGGCCATGCTCAGCCACAGATTGCCGTCCAGGGGGGCGCAGGCCAGCGCCTCTTCCAGCATGGCGCGCGTCCGGTCGCGCTGCGCCTGCAGCGCGGGGTCCTCGGCCGGCAGGAAAGGATGCACGCCAGCGATCTGCGCGCGCAGATCGCTGGCGTAGAAATGCAGCGACAGGAGCGGCGTCTCACGCAGGGTCAGGCAATGCACTTCTGTACGCGCCAGCACCGGCGCAAGCGCCTGCAGATCCGAGGGCACGAACCGCCCCTCG
Source organism: Paracoccaceae bacterium (assembly GCA_003561595.1). Taxonomy (GTDB): domain Bacteria; phylum Pseudomonadota; class Alphaproteobacteria; order Rhodobacterales; family Rhodobacteraceae; genus Roseinatronobacter. The sequence goes on from PWWF01000235.1 coordinate 5,474, forward strand.
GCCAGTTCATCGGCAAAATCCGCGTATTCCGCCCAGTCCAGATACCGCAGCAGCTGCGTTCCGCTCAGCCCCGCGCACAGCATCACGGCCAGCGCGCAGACCGCCCGTGTCAGGACCGACGGCATGGCCTGTGCCCCTCAATTGTCGTTGTAATAGCGGTTGTAATAGGTGCGGTAGTAATTGTAGCTCTGCGTGTTGCCATAGGCAGAGGCCTTTTTCGGGTCGAAGAAATTCAGGAAGGCGCCATAGCTCTTGTCGCGGATGCGCGGGTCCATGCGCAGGATGCGCCGGGCCAGATCGCGATTGGTGCCGCCCCATTTGAACACGAAGAATACCCCGTCGAGAGTGTCGAGGATCACGCGCGCATCCACCACGGGCCCAAGCGGCGGCAGATCGAGGATCACATAGTCGTATTCCTGATCCAGAGACTCGAGTAGCGCTGTCATCGCCTTGCTGCCCAACAGCTCCGATGTATGGGCCACGCGGGTCTTGGCATTGGGGATCAGATGCACGCCGACCCCGTCCACTGGCTGGCACACCTCGCGCCAGTCCTTCTCGCCCAGCAGCACATCGACAAGCCCGGCATCGAATGTCTTGCCGGTGGCGCGCGACAGGCCGGGGTTGCGCATATCCGCATCGATCAGGGCCACCCGCGCGCCCTGCTGGGCCAGCAGGCTGGCGAAATTGGCCGCAGTCGTTGTCTTGCCTTCACCAGGAAAGCAGGACACGAAACCCAGCCGCGGCGCGCGGCTGTCCCGCCCGTGACGCAGGGTGAGGCTGATCTTGCCCGTGCGCAGGGTCTCGGCATAGCCGGAAAGCGGTTTGTCCGCGGCGAAGGTCAGCATGGGGGGAAAGCGCGGGGGCGCTGATTCATATGCAGGATCACGCGCGCCCCGCACATTTGTGGCCACCCCTTTGAGCACGGTCAGCCCGCCCAGATATTCCAGCGCCAGATCATCGCGCACATGTTCTTCCGAGCGGATGCGATCATCGCGCCATTCGCGAAAGGCCACCCAGCCCCCCGCGATCAGAAACCCCATCAGCCCCCCCAGCGCCAGCATCTGCTGCGCATTGGGCGAGCTGGGCGCACCCGGTGTCTGGGCGCGATTGAGGATACGCGTGTTCGAGACCGGAATTTCCTGACGCTGGGTCGCTTCCTGATGGCGCTGCCGGAAACTGCTATAGAGGTTGCGCACTGTCTCGACATTGTTTTCCAGATCGCGCAGCTGCAGGAGGATGGCCTGATCGGCACCCACGCGCTCGCCCACGCGCGCCTGCGCCTGCTCGAAGCTTGCGACCCGCTCGCGGGCGGCTTGCAGATCATCGCTCACCAGCTGGGCGCTGCGGCGGATTTCCTCGAACATCAGCGCTTCGATTTCCTGCAATTCGCGCAGGCGACGTTCGGTCTGGGCATGATCATCGCCCAGGCTGCTGGCCAGCGAATTGTAGCTGCGCAGCACATCCAGATAGCGCGAGCGCAGCCCGGAGGTGATGCCCTGGCCCGCCGTTTCGCGCACCACGGCAGAGGTATCGCCGCTTTCCACGATCTCGGTCAGGCGGCGGTTTCGGGCTTCCAGATCGACCACTTCGGCCCGCGCCGCGACCAGGTTCTGCGACAGCCGCTCCAGCTCGGCACTGGCCAGTTGATCGACATCGACCCCCACCAGATCATGCTCTTCGCGGAACGCATCGGCAATCGCTGAGACCTGTTCGAGCTGGTCGCGCAATTCGTCACGGCGCACGCCCAGCCATTCGATCGCGCGCTGCGAGGCCTCATCCGTCGCGGCCAGCTGATCCTCGATATAGGCATCCGCAATCCCGTTGGCGACGCGTGCCGACAGCGCGGGCGATGATGATGTATAGCTGACGCGCAAGACGGCACTTCGCCCCACGGCATTGACCGACATGCTCCCGCGGAGGCGCTGTGCCGCCCGCTCTATGGCGCGTGCTTCGGCATCGGGGGCGGGGTCCATGTCGGTTGGCAGGGCGGGCGCGTCACGCGCTGACAACATGGCGCGCGCGTCCCGCACAAGCCCCCTCAGCTGCCCCGTGACAGTGCCGCTGATCCGGCTGATCACGCCCGCGCTCCGGGCGGCATTGAAGGCGGAATCTTCGTGCAGGCCCAGATTTCTGACCACGCGCTCGGCGATCTTTTCCGACCGCAGCACCTGGATTTCGGTATCGAAATCATAGCTGGCACTGCGCGATCCGGACACGCCCGCAAAATCCTGAAATGTATCAACATCGGCAGAGCGGAAGGTGTTCAGCTCGACATGGGCCGTATAGAGCCGGGTCGTGGTGGCAACCTGCGCAATCGCAAGCAGAAGCCCCACAAGCCCCCCGAATACCAGAATATGCCAGTTCCGTCGGATGACGCCAAAGATCTTGCCCAGATCGATTTCATCATCGGCGCGATCCGGTCCCGCACTCTGCATGCCGGTGGCATCAAAATTTACTCGGTTCATACTCTATCCAGGATCGGCGTTTTCAAATCTCTGTCGTCCAAGGCCGAGGATTCGGAACCACCAGGAACTTTTACATGAGGTCTGGGCACCGCGCCAGCAGATGCCCCGATGGCAGGGTCAGTCTGTCGGGCTGACGATTTGCCTGAAGGGGGGCGGCGTGAAGCCTGGCCCCGCTCCCAGACCTGGCCCAGACCCCCCGCCTGCCGCGAATATCGCATCCCTTCCCGGCGTGCTTGCTGCAGTGCCACCCGGCGATGTACCAGCGCCACCAACCCCGGCCGGGGGAACAGCAGGCGCGGCCGGCACGGCTGCAGTGGCCTCGGGCAGGGCCGCGACCGGGATCTCATCACGCAGCTCGGCGACCAGTTCCAGCATCTGACCCCCTTCAAGGGCCAGCGCCGTCTCGATCGCAGAGGCCAGCGCGGCATCATCGCGCTCGATGATATCGACCAGCACATGCGCCAGTTCCTCGGCATCCGGGCGGTCCCAGCTGTTGCCCAGGGCGATCAGACGCTCGGACAGGCCCGTATCGAAGGACAGCGCCGCCAGAACATGCCCGTCCAGGACAGGCCGGGACATATCGGCATGATCGGCCTCGATCACATCGAAGACGCCTGCGGCAATGTCGGGCAATACGGCCGGTGCCACATTCTGCAGCACGATCTCGATCACCCGGTCCGCAGCATCGGGATCGAGCGTGATGATGGCCGAGACCATTTCCGCCAGCAGTTCCGGCGCGGCCCCGGACAGCGCCAATGTGCCCAGCAGGGCGTCGGTATCCCCTGCAGACAGTTCCGCGATCAGACGATCGCGTTGCGCATCGTCAGCTTCGGTCAGGATATCGGCAAGCTGGCCGCCAGGCAGGGAGATCACATCCTGGGCAGCGGCATTCTGGGCCAGTTCGATCAGGGTGCTGATATCGGTCGCGTCATCCTGTGCGATGGCAGGGGCAAGCCCCAGGGCCGTTCCCAATCCGAAAGCCTGCAAAAACGTCCTGTAGCCCGATGTCATATGTCTTGCTCCGACAGTTACCTGTTGCCCGGGCGAAGCACGGGCCAATGCACATTACAATCCTCGGATCAGATATACGCGACTTGCGCTGCATTGTCGACATGGAGCCAGCCGGTTCAGCGAGATATATGGCATTTCGCAACAGGCCGGGGGCGTCAACGCCATGCCAGGCACTGTTCAAGGGCGCGACCCGCCCGGACCACCCTCGCGGATGTATTGAATGACGGCGCCGCAAGGGCGCCGTCACCTCAGGGAGTCATGCTCCCCGAAAGATGGGTCTCACTCAGTCGGCGTCCATCTCTTCGACGCCCAGATCATCGTCGTGATCGCCGATCAGGCCCATTTCCTGTGCCGATTCATATTCTTCTTCCGACACTTCGCCATCGCCGTCGCTGTCGATCAGCGTGAACTGCTCAGGCGTGATTTCGGGATAGGCTTCCATGAATTCATCCATGCTCAGC
>PWWF01000387.1 GCA_003561595.1 Paracoccaceae bacterium
CGCGAAGGGTGTCCATCGCCCCTTCGCTGATTTGCAGAACCGGGCGGGCCGGGTCGCGCAGGTCGGCAGTGATCAGATCGCGCGCCAGCAGGTCCTGCGCCTGATCCAGCGCGATCACGCGCTCCAACGCCGACACTGCGCCGGATTCGGGCAGGCGGATACGCTGGTCGCGGTCCAGCACCACATCCCAGCGCCGCTCGCCCATGCGGATCAGCCCGCGCAGGCGCTCGCCCAGCGGGGCTGCGGCATCCATCAGCTCCAGCGCCTCGGCGACATGTGTATCCGCGCCCTGCCCAGCGATCAGCGGCAGATCGGCGCGCACGCCGCGATGCGCGACAAGGGCCACGCGCACGCCCTCGGCATCCAGCAATTCCAGCCCCGCGCCCGAGCGCCACAGGATCGCGGGCACACGTTCGGTCAATGTCACCGACAGCACACCGTCCGATTTCAGCCGCAGATCGGCCGTGCGCACCCAGTCCAGTTCCTCGACCTTGCGGCGCAGATCATCCAGGTCCAGCCGGAAGGTGGATTGCGGCAGCTCTGCCTCGAGTTTCTCGCGCAGGGCGGGTTCCAGTTCGGGCGCGGTCTGCGGCAGCTCCAGCGTGGTGACCATGAATTCAGGCCGTTCCACAAAGGCCGTGTGGATCGCCTCGACTCCGTTGGCAAAGGCGGCGCTGCGGTCGGCATCGCTGAAATAGAGGCCCAGCGCCAGGGCGATGGCGGCGACAGGCGTTCCCAGCTTGATTGCGCCCCGGTACATAGGTGTCAGCCAGATGCGCTGCAGTCTGTAGCGCATGCGGCTGGTGCCCGCGCGCCGCTTGCGCCCCTCCGGCGCCACGGCCGCAAAGGGGGCCACCGGCGCGGCCGGAATGTCGTCATGGCCCATCGCCTGCCCGGCGGACAGCGCATAGGGGCTGACCGAATTCTGCGGTGCGCCCTCATCCAGCGTGGGCGCAAGGTCATGGTCATGCGCTTCAAGCACATCATTCAGGCTGCCATATGCCGTGTGGGGCATGTCGGTCAGCGGAAAGACCTCATCCGCGTGGGGCAGCGGGTCGGACGGCGCGACCGGCGCGGGCGGGTGCGGCAGGATATCCTCGGTGGCGTATTCCTCGGCCCTTGTGGCGCCCAGATGGTCCCAGAAGCTGCGCGTATCGGTCACCGCCGAAACCGGCGCATCGCCGGGCACATCGGCATCATCGTCATAAGCGTCGTGGCGCGGGTCTAGCGGTCGCACGAGGCATCCTCCACCATCCAGCGGCAGAAATCGGCAAAGCTCAGCCCGCATTGCGCGGCCTGTTCGGGTGAAAGCGAAGTGGGCGTCATGCCGGGCTGGGTGTTGACCTCGAGCAGGATCAGCCCGTCGATCCCGCGCGCCTCATCCCAGCGGAAATCGGTGCGCGACACGCCCCGGCAGCCCAGCGCGCGATGGGCGCGCAGCGCATGATCCAGACAGGCGGCCTCGATCTGAGGCGGGACATCGGCGGGCAGGACATGGCGCGAACCGCCCGGTTTGTATTTCGCGTCGTAGTCATACCAGCCATTGGTGATGATATCGGTCACGCCCAGCGCGCGGTCGCCCATGACCGTGGTGGTCAGTTCACGCCCCGGTGCATAGGCCTCGACCATCACCTCGTCGGGCATCTCGTCGCCCAGTTGCGGGGGGCCGTTCGCACCGTCATGCACCAGATAGACGCCGACTGATGACCCTTCATTATTGGGTTTGACCACATAGGGCGGGTCCATGGCATGCGCGGCCATGACCTGCGCCTTGCCCGCCAGAAGCGACGGCACGACCGGCAAGCCCGCTGCCACGAAGGCCGCTTTCGACCGCTCCTTGTCCATGGCGAGGCTGGAGGCCAGCACGCCCGAATGTGTATAGGGCAGGCGCAGCCATTCCAGGATGCCCTGAATGCAGCCATCCTCGCCAAAGCGGCCATGCAGCGCGTTGAAGACGATATCGGGCGCAATCTCGACCAGGCGCTGCACGACATCGCCGCGCGCGTCCAGTTCGATCACTTCATACCCTGCCACCCGCAGCGCCTTGGCGCATTCATGGCCCGAGGACAGCGACACCTCTCGTTCGACCGAGAGTCCGCCCTTGAGCACACATATCCGGGGGGCTGCCCTGCTCGACATGCCCATTCCCACTGCCTCTGGACCTTTGCGGCCCGTTCTGCCCCTTTTGCGGGGCTAGTTCTGTCTTTGGTCTGCGTCGGGGGCCAGTTCAAGTGCGGGAAGTTGTGCACCTGCCACGGGCTCACCCACCCGCATGATTTCCCATTGTAGCGAAATCCCCTGATCTTGCAAAACCCTTTTTTGCACTTCTTCCCCCAGCCCTTCCAGCTCCGCTGCGCTGGCCGTGCCGGTATTGATCAGGAAATTCGGATGTTTGGGTGACATCTGTGCGCCCCCCAGCCGCGCACCGCGCAGCCCGGCATCGGCGATGACCTTCCATGCCTTGAGCGTATGCGTGTCATCCGCCCGCCCGGTCGAGGAAAAACCGGCCGGGTTGCGAAAGGTCGATCCGGCGCTGCGGTCCCTGGTGGGCTGGCTGGCATCACGCCGGGCAAGCTGATCCGTCATGCGCGCATGCAGCGCTTCCGGCGCGCCCGCATCCGCGCGCAGCCGTGCGCGGGTAACGATCATATCCGCGGCCAGGTCCGATTGCCGGTAGCGCAGGTTCAGCTGCGCGACCGGCAGCACATGGCGCTGGCCACTGCGATCGATCGCGGTCACGTCGATCAGATGATCGGCCATATAGCTGCCATAGCAGCCCGCATTCATCCGCACCGCACCTCCGATGGCACCGGGAATGGTGCGCAAAAAGGTCAGGTCGCGCCCGCCATCGGCGGCCTTGCGCGCGACATGCGCATCAAGCGCGGCGGCACCGGCCACGACGTCCTCGCCGATCTCTATACTGTTGAACCCACGCCCCAGCCGGATCACGACACCGCGCAGCCCCCCGTCCCGCACGATCAGGTTGGACCCCACGCCCATGGGAAAGACCGGGATTTCCGGGTCCAGCGCGGACAGAAATGCGGCCAGATCATCCTCATCGGCGGGCTGGAACAGCCAGTCCGCCGGGCCGCCGACACGCAACCATGTCAGGCCGTTCAGGGGTTTCTGCGCACTCAGCGTGCCACGGGTTTCGATCTGATCGGGTGTCATGGCAGCGGGCGTAGCCCGCGGCGCGGCCAATGTCGAGAGGAGAGGCGCCGGATCAGGCGCGTCCCCCGTTGATGACACGCAAAACCGGCGCGCGACGGGCGGGGGGCGCGGCATCGGCGGCCACAGGCAGGGCAAGCGGTGTCGCACGCACAAAGCGGCGCGGGCTGCGCCCGATCTGGCCCGACACGTCCAGCACGCCCAGCACGCGTGTGGGCTGGCCTGCCGCATCTGCCAGCGGCAGCAGCGCCAGACGCGCATCCATCCGGGGCAGGCCAAAGCCGGTCTCGCCCTGCAGGGCGAGCGTGACCCGAACGCCCCGCGCCACCTGGCCCACAGCGCTCATCACCTCGGCGCGGGCATCGCCGGCGAAGAGCGTGGTCAGGGGCATGCCGCGCATGTCCATGCCCATCAGATCCTCGACCCGATGGCCACAGACCCGCAGGCGGGCCACCCTTGGTGTCACCATCTCGGCCAGAAACACATGCGGCAACGCCGCGCCGAGGGCGCGCGCGTCGATATCCTTGCGCGCAGGGATCCCCCCGTTGCAGCGCAACCCGTCCCAGTACTGCGTGACCTGCGACACCATATCCGACCCGGTCATATCCGGCAGGACTGGTGCACTTGGCGTCTTGACATTGTCCGTCATGGTCAACCCCTTACATATCCGATGCGCGACCAGTGCGCGCGGAAACCCCCGTGAACGCCCTTGATGTCAGGCTTAATGCTATCGCAAGTTCACTTAACAAGTCTTTAATAGCCCAATTCGAGACATATTTCCGCCGCAATCTGTGCAAGTGGTTAATGGTCCCGACGGGCGGAGAGGGAAGGAACGCCATGCACTCGATGACCGGATTTGCCAGCCGTGTCGGGTCGGCGCAGATGGGCACAGAAATGATCGAATGGGAGTTCGAACTGCGCTGTGTCAACGGGCGCGGGCTGGACCTGCGGCTGCGGCTGCCTGACGGGCTGGGCTTTATGGAAAAGCCGCTGCGCGACATGCTGGCGCAGAAACTGGTGCGCGGCAATGTCTCGCTGTCCTTGCGGCTGCGCGTGACGGCGCAGGGCGCGGGCGGGCAGATCGATCATGCAGTGCTGGACGATGTGCTGGCCGGGCTGCGCAGTGTCACCGAACGCGCGGAACAGGCGGGGGTGCAGTTGCAGGCCCCCGATCCGCTGGCCCTGCTGGGCTGGCGCGGGGTGGTGCCGTCAGGCCCCAATCTGGCTGCATTGCCGCCCGACGCATTGGACGCCCTGCTGCGCCCCGAAGCCGCGCAATTGCTGGAGGATGTGGTTCAGATGCGCGCCGAGGAAGGCGCGGCGCTGGCGCAGGTGCTGGCCGGGCAACTGGACCAGACCAGCGCCCTTGCCGCCCAGGCCCGCGCACTTCTGGACGGGCGCGGCACAGAGATGGCCGCCGCCCATCGCAAGGCGCTGGCGCAGGTGATGGACGCGACCGAGGCCGACCCCGCCCGCGTGGCACAGGAACTGGCGCAACTGGCCGTCAAGGCCGATCTGACCGAAGAGATCGACCGCCTGGAGGCACATTGCACCGCCGCCCGCGCACTGGTTGCACAATCCGGCCCCGTGGGGCGCAAGCTGGATTTCCTGATGCAAGAGTTCAACCGAGAGGCGAATACACTCTGCGCCAAGGCCCAGCATCTGGAGATGACGCGCATCGGGCTTGACCTCAAGAGCGTGATCGACCAGATGCGCGAGCAGGTCCAGAATGTGGAGTAGCCGATGCCGCGCCGAGGTTTGCTGATCATCCTGTCCTCGCCTTCGGGGGCGGGCAAGTCCACCCTCGCGCGGGGGTTGATGGACTGGGACAGCGAAATCCGGTTTTCGGTATCGGCCACCACCCGCGCGCCGCGCCCCGGTGAAGTGGACGGGCGCGAGTATTATTTCCGCACGCGCACCGAATTCGAGGCCATGATCGCGCGGGGCGAGATGCTGGAACATGCCGAGGTGTTCGGCAATTTCTACGGATCGCCCAAGGGCCCGGTCGCCGAGGCCATGGCGCAGGGGCGCGACACGCTGTTCGATATCGACTGGCAGGGCGGGCAGCAGGTGCGCAACTCGTCACTGGGACAGGATGTCGTGTCGATCTTCGTGCTGCCCCCCTCGATCGCGGCGCTGGATGCGCGCCTGCGCCAGCGCGGGCAGGACAGCGAAGAGGTGATCGCACAGCGCATGCGCCAGTCGCGCGACGAGATCAGCCATTGGGCCGAATATGACTATGTGCTCGTCAATGACGATCTGGATGTGACCGCCGCCAGATTGCGCGGAATCGTCGAATCCGAGCGCCTGCGGCGGCAGCGCCAACCCGATCTGACCGAGTTCGTGCGCGGCCTGAATCGCGAATTCGAGCAACGCGCACTGGACTGATCGCATTTTCGTTGCCTATAGTGCAACATTATTTGTTAATCGGCGTCGATTGATGCCATTTTTACTTTGTATTTCGAGGAAACTACCATAGGTTGTATAAATCGAATTGGATAAGCGTCATGATTGTTGCGTGCTTTCCCATATCCATCCTTGCGGGCTTCGTTGCGGCGGGCCTTGCCGTCAATGCAGGGCATGGTCTGCTGATGGCCGTGCTGGCCTATAGCGCCGGTGGTGCAATCGCGCTGATCGCGTCGATGGCGCTTGCGACTGCCGTGTTCGCGCGGGCCGCGTCGCACACGGTCCGCGAACAGACGTAACGCGCCTTGCGCCTGCGGGTCAGGCGGCACAGACTGGCAGCATTCCAGTGCGAAAGGTGCCGCCCGTGACCCTGACATCCGACAAATCCGAGTTGCGCGCGCAGGCCATGGCGGCCCGTAGCGCTGCCGCTGCCGCCCCGCAACTTGCGGCACGCATCCGGGCCGCAAACGTATTTCTGGCCACATTACTGGCCGATCACGCAGGCGATGCGCTGGCGGGGCTACCGCTCTCTGGCTACATGCCCATGCGCGCCGAGATGGACCCGCTGCCCACCATGCGCGCCCATCCGGGGCCTGTGGGTGTGCCCGTGATTGCCGGGCGCGGGCAGCCGCTGGCATTCCATCTGTGGACCCCCGATACCCCGATGGTCGAGGGGCCGTTCCGCGCGCTGGTGCCACGCGACGGGGTGGCCATGGTGCCGCATGTGCTGATCGTGCCGCTTCTGGCCTTTGACCGGCGCGGATATCGGCTGGGCTATGGCGGCGGGTTCTATGACCGCACGCTGGAGGGGCTGCGCCGCGACGGGCGCGTGCTGGCAATCGGTCTGGCCCATGCCGCGCAAGAAGTCGCGCGCGTGCCGACCGAACCGACCGACCAGCCGCTTGATGCCATCGTGACCGAAGACGCCGTGATCCGGCCCGAGGGCCAGTAGCCCCGCCTATTCCGCTGCGTTCATTGCGGCGCGCATGTCACCACCCATCGGGTCTGCCTCATCATCGCGCTGCTGCATGGTCAGGGGAAATTCCTCTTCCGGCAGCCCTTCGCGCGACAGCAGCACGGCCACGGGGCGCGCGGCGGGGATATGCGAGCAGATGATCATGGCCGACACCATGAAGGGCACCGCCAGGAACATGCCCGGAATACCCCAGACAGCGCCCCAGAAGGCCAGCGATATGATGATCCCGAAAGAGGACAGGCGCAGCGTCTTGCCCATCAGCATCGGGTCGATGACATTGCCCAGCAGGAATTGAGTCATCCCCGCCAGCACGAAGATCAGCACCGCGGTCTGCGGTTCCGGCACCTGAATATAGGCCACCAGCGTCACGATCAGTGTCGCGATGATCGACCCCACCGAAGGGATGAAATTCAGCACGAAGGTCAGCAAGCCCATCGCCACGGCGAATTCCAGACCGAAGACCCGCAGCAGCAGAAAGATCGCGATGCCTGTCACGGTCGAAATGAGCGCCTTGACCAGCAGATAGCGGTTCACCCGGCGGATGATAGAGCCCATGATCGCGCTGATGCGGCGCGCCTTGGCCTGATCTTCCATCAGGTTTTCCAGCTTGGTGCCGAACCAGACACGTTCGGCGAACAGAAAGCCCACGAACAGGATGATCAGCACTACCTGACTGAGGATCGTGCCCGCCTGCCCGGCAGCCGAACGCAGATAGCTGGAAATCTCGATGGAGCGCACAGTTGCCAGCACCGATGCCTCGACATCCTCGCCCATCCACGAAAACATCTGCGCGACGGCGCGCTGCGCGTCATCGGTATAGGAGAGGGTCGTGGACAGCACCGTGTTGATCTGCGAAATCACCAGCCCCGCCAGCGTCAGCAAACCCGACGCGATCAGCGCCACTGCGACGATGGAGGCCAGCCAGTTCGCGATGCGAAAATTCCCGATGCGCAATTGCGAGATCGAGTTGATCGCATCCGCCGTCAGCGAGAACAGGATGATCGCGATGGCCAAGGCAATCAGGATGAACTTGGCCTGCACCAGCAAAAACAGCACCACCGCAAAGGCGATGATCCCCATAAGCCAGGTCTGCAGGCGGAACTTTTCGGTAAAGGTCAGCCGCGAGCCCACGACATTCGGGGATTGTTTGATCGTGTCCGACATAGCAGATCGATTTCATCCGTTGCTGGGCCGTTTGCAAAGAAACAGTATGGGGCCTATTGCAGACAGGGACAAGAGCATGACGCAGGAAAGTGACCCGCGCCCCGGCGCAGGGCTAGCGTGCGCGCAGGATATAGGCGGCGATCGCATCGCGTTCGGATGTGGGCAACTGGTGCAGATTATTGACGACAGCCGCCATGGTGCCGCCCACCACATCGAAGTCGGGGGTAAAGCCCGTGTCCAGATAGGCGCTGATGTCAAAGGCGGTCCAGTCGAACCCCTCGCCCGCGATGGCCGGAATGCGCCCGCGCCCCGACGGGTTGGGCGCGCCCCGCAGCCATTGATCATGGTCCAGCGCACCTAGCGCGTTGCGGGGCGTATGGCATTCGGCGCAATGCGACAGCGCTTCGGCCAGATAGCGCCCGCGTTCCTCTTCCTCGGACAGATCGCCAGTGATCACCCACTCATCGCGCAGGAACAGCGCCTTCCACAGCCCCACGCCGCGCCGGATGTTGAAGGGAAAGCCAAGATCATGCGCGCGCGAGGGCGTCGCATCGGCGGGAAGCGTCATCATGTAGGCATAGAGGTCGGCCATGTCCTGCAACTCGGCCCGAACATAGCTGGTATAAGGAAAGGCCGGGTAGTAATGCCGCCCATCGGGTGAGATGCCGCGCATGGTCGCATTGATGAACTCTGCCTGCGACCAGTCGCCGATCCCGTGGTCGGGATCGGTGCTGATATTGGGCGCGACGAAAGTGCCGAAATCGCTGGGGAATTCGCGGCCGCCTGTCAGCAGCAGCGGGTCCACATCGCTGCCCGGCGCCATGTGGCATGACCCGCAGCCCGCCGCCAGAAAGATGTCGCGCCCGGCATCGGAATCGCCCTCTATCCCGGCAAGACTGTCCGCCTCCAGCGGATCAGGCGCGCTGAGCCACCACAGCCCCGCGCCCATGGCCAGCAGGACGATACCCAAACTGATTGCAAGCCTGCGCCACATGTTCAGGTTCGCCCTGCCTGGTGCAGCTTAACTGGCTTCGTCGCGATGTGCCTCGTGGCAGGCCTGACAGGTCTGACCCATCGCGCCCACACCGGCGCGCATCTCATCAAGCCCGTCACCCGCAACATCCTGCAACGATTCTGCCGCCATCTGCAGCGCGCCGAACTTTTCGACAAAATCATCCAGATCTTCCCAGATCGAGATATTGGCGCGGGTTCCATCGACCGCCTCGGAATCCGTTCCCTCGGGCCAGAGGCGCCCCTGATCCAACCGCGTCAGGTGATAGAGGTTGTCCGCCGCCACCTGTGCTGCGCCCGCATCATAATCCATGCGGCCCTGCGCCATGCCCCCCAATACGGCGAAGTTGTGCGAGTAGAGCTTGAACTGCCCCTGACGCGCGGCGATTGCCGGGTCCTCATCGGCGGTGGCGGGCAGCGCCAGCCCCATGGACAGGGCGCAGGCAGCTAGGATCGGGCGAAAGGTCATGGCAAGGACTCCGATAATGAATGCACCGCGACGGTAACCCGGATTTGTAACAGATCAACCTAGCAATTTCGTGATCTC
>PWWF01000045.1 GCA_003561595.1 Paracoccaceae bacterium
CCGCCGGGCGCCGAGCCGATGTGGCATATCGCAGAAAACGGCCAGACCCGTGGCCCGTTCCCGCAATCACAGCTTGCCCAACAGATCACGCGCGAAACGCTGGTCTGGACCGAAGGGCAATCCGGCTGGCAGAAGGCCGGTGATGTGCCCGCGCTGGCTGGCCTGTTCGGGGCCACACCGCCCCCGCCCCCACCCCCGCCACCGGCGGGCTGACAGGCAGCCTTGTATTTGAGTATTTTTGGCAAGATGAAGACAGGGGCGTGAGGCATCTGCATCACTGTCCCGGCGGGGGCAGATTACAGCATGGCGACACATAATTCCGAGCATCGTTTTCCCTGTGCGCAATGCGGGGCCTCATTGCGGTTCGAACCGGGGCAGGCGCGGCTGAGTTGCGAGTATTGCGGGCATGAACAACCCATCCCGCAGATGGATGACGAGACCCGCGTCACTGCGTTGCAATCGCTGGACTATCATGAGGCCGTGTCAAATGCGCTCGATCCCGGGGATTTCGAGGAAACGCGCGTTATCAATTGCGATACTTGCGGCGCGCAGGTCGAGTTCGACGAGAATGTGCATTCCGCCGAATGCCCGTTCTGTGCAAGCCCCGTTGTCACGGATACAGGCGCCAATCGCCATATCAAGCCCCATGCCCTGCTGCCCTTCAAGCTGAGCGAGGCCGAGGCGCATGAGCGGATGCGCCGCTGGCTCAAGGGGCTGTGGTTCGCGCCGGGGGAGCTGGCGAAATATGCGCGCGATACCGGGCAGTTGAACGGGCTTTATGTGCCGTACTGGGCCTTCGATGTGGGCACGAAGACAAGCTATACGGGCCAGCGCGGCACGCATTACTATGTGACCCGCGGCTCGGGCAAGCGGCGCAAGCGGGTGCGCAAGACGCGGTGGCGGCCCGCATCGGGTCAGGTGGGCCGGCAGTTTCTGGACCTTTTGGTGATGGCCGCGCAATCGCTGCCGCGCGCCAATATCCGCAAGCTGGAACCCTGGACCATGGCTGATCTGCAGCCCTATAGCAGCGATTACCTGTCAGGCTTTCGCGCCGAGGCCTATACCGTCGATCTGCCCGACGGGTTCGAGATCGCGAAAGAGCGGATGGAAGAACAGATCCGCGCGGATATCTGCCGCGATATCGGCGGTGATGCGCAGCGTATCAGCACCATGAATACCGACTACAGCGATGAGCGGTTCAAGCATCTGCTCTTGCCCATCTGGATGGCGGCCTATCGCTACCGGGGCAAGAGCTACCGCTTTATCGTCAATGGCCAGACTGGCCGCGTGCAGGGTGAGCGGCCCTGGTCGATCCCCAAGATCGTGGGCGCGGCTCTCGCCGCGCTGGTTGCCTTGTCGCTGATGGGCTGGCTGTTCGAACTGGGCGGCGGCTGATGCGCGCGCTGGTGCAACGCGTGACCGAAGCGCGGGTCGTGGTGGATGGCGCTGTGATCGGGCAATGCGGGCCGGGGCTGATGATTCTGGTCTGCGCGATGCAGGGCGATACCGAGGCCGAGGCCGAGGTGCTGGCGGCGAAAATTCACAAGCTGCGCATCTTTCGCGATGCGGGCGGCAAGATGAATCTCAGCCTGCGCGACACGGGCGGGGCGGCGCTGGTGGTCAGCCAGTTCACGCTGGCCGCAGATACCAAAGGCGGCAATCGCCCGGGGTTTTCCGGGGCGGCCCCGCCCGAGGCGGGCGCGCGGCTTTACGCGCATTTCGCCCGCGCGCTGGCCGGGCTGGGGGTGCAGGTGGAGACCGGGCGTTTCGGGGCCGAGATGGCAGTGCATCTGGTCAATGACGGGCCGGTGACGATATGGCTGGATACGGCGACCTGAGCGGGATCAGGCGGCGCGGCCTGCGCGGATTTCTTCCCAAGCGCGGTTGAGATCGCGCAGCCGGTGTTCGGCCAGTTGAACGGCCTCGGGCGGGACGCCGCGTGCGGCCAGCCGGTCGGGATGCGTGTCGCGCACGGCATCGCGATAGGCGCGTCGAATCGCATCGAGCGGCGCGTCATGGGCGACATCCAGCACGGCATAGGGGTCGGGCGGGACATCACCGACATAACGCGCGCGCAGGCAGCGCAGGCAGCGATCCGACAGGCCGAAGATCTGCGCGACCTCTTGCAGGAACGCCTCTTCGCGCGGGTGGAAACGGTTATCGGCCATCGCGATCTGGAACAGCCCTTCGGTCAGATCGACCAGCACCGGATCGCGCGGCGGGAACATGGCCGCGATCTTGCGGGCATAGATGTCGAACCCCGCCACATCCTGCCGCGCGAGGTTGAACACGCGCGCGGCATTGGCCTCATCCTCGGGCGGGATGGTAAAGACACGGCGAAAGGCCGCGACCTCGCCGCGTTTGACCTGCCCATCGGCCTTGGCCAGCTTCGCCCCCAGCGCGATCACCGCGATGGTAAAGGCCACCGTGCGTTCGGGCGGGGTGCGCAGACGCTCGAACACCGCGCTGAGCGGTTCGCCCTGGCGCAGCGCCTGAAGCGCGTCGGAGATGCGGGTCCAGATCGACATGAGTGCGACAGTAGCAGGTGGGTTGGGGGAATGCAGCAGGACAAATCAGCCCTGAGCAAGGATTTTCTGCATCAGCGAAAGATCGTGATATCGCCCGAATTTCCACCCGACCTGCGGCATGGTGCCGATATGGGCATAGCCCGCCTGGCGGTGAAACCGAATGCTGGCGGCATTGTCGCTGCCGATCGCGGCGACCATGACGTGGGCGCCTGCGCGTGTGGCGTGATCTTCGAGCGCGTGCAACAGCGCCCGGCCCAATCCGCGCCCGCGTGCCGCCGGGGCGAGGTTGATCGTGTGTTCCATCGTGCGGGCATAGCCCTGGCCGCCGCGAAACTGCCCGTAGCTGCAAAAGCCGAGGCAATCTGCATCCCCTTCGACCGCGACGAGAAAGGCATGCCCGTCCTGCTGGCGCGCGGCGATCATCGCGGCGATATCGCCCGCGCTGCGGATCACCGGGTTGAAGGTGATGGCCGTGTCACGAATGATCGGCACCCAGATCGCGGCGATGGCGGCAGCATCGGAGGGGCGGGCGTCACGGATTTGCATGTGGGTCGCCTGAGGTCTGGGTGTCTTTCGAGGCGAGCCCGGGGGGCTGCCGCCCCGTCGCCATTGTCTCTCGGACCAATGGCGTTCCAATGGCACCCCCCCGCTTCAAGGGGGGCACGCCCCCCTTGAAAATCCCCGTGGATATTTGGGCAAAGATGAAAGCCCAAGGGGTGTTACATCGCGGCGGCGAGGGACTGACGGCGGCCCACCAGTTCCTCGGCCACGAGGAAGGCCAGTTCCAGCGACTGGCTGGCATTGAGGCGCGGGTCGCAGGCCGTGTGGTAGCGTTGCGACAGATCCTCGTCCGAGACGGCGCGCAGACCGCCGGTGCATTCGGTCACGTCCTGGCCTGTCATCTCGAAATGCACGCCGCCGGGGATCGAGCCTTCGGCATTGTGGATGGCGAAGAATTCGCGCACTTCGCGCAGGACCTGATCGAAGGGCCGCGTCTTGTAGCCCGAGGCCGATTTGATCGTGTTGCCGTGCATCGGGTCACAGGTCCAGAGCACATTGGCCCCTTCCTCGCGCACGGCCCGGATCAGGCGCGGCAGGTGATCGCCCACCTGCCCGGCCCCGAAGCGCGCGATCAATGTCAGGCGGCCGGGCTCGTTCTCCGGGTTGAGCGCGGCCATCAGCCGCTTGAGGTCATCTGCGGTGATCGAGGGGCCGCATTTCAGCCCGATCGGGTTCTGCACCCCACGGCAGAATTCCACATGCGCGCCATCGGGCTGGCGGGTGCGATCCCCGATCCAGATGAAATGGCCCGAGCCCGCGACCGGCAGGCCCGAGGTCGAATCGACCCGCGCGAGCGCTTCCTCATATTCCAGAAGCAGCGCCTCGTGGCTGGTGTAGAAATCGACCGAGGCGAGGTCCTGGCTGGTTTCCGAGGTGATGCCGGCAGCGGTCAGGAAATCGAGCGTATCAGTGATGCGGTCGGTCATCGCGCGGTAACGCTCGGCCTTTTCGCCCTCGGCAAAGCCGAGCGTCCAGGCATGGACGCGGTGCATATCGGCAAAGCCGCCCTTGGAAAATGCGCGCAGCAGGTTCAGGCTGGCAGCCGCCTGGGTATAGGCCTGCAGCATGCGGTCGGGATCGGGGATGCGGGCCTCGGGGGTGAAATCGAACCCGTTGATGATATCGCCCCGGTAGCTGGGCAGTTCCTGATCGCCCAGCGTTTCGGTCGGCGCCGAGCGCGGCTTGGCGAACTGGCCCGCCATGCGGCCCACCTTGACCACCGGCACCTTGGCGCCATAGGTCAGCACGATCGCCATCTGCAACAGCACCTTGAACGTGTCGCGGATGCCATCAGCGGTGAATTCCGAGAAGCTTTCGGCGCAATCGCCGCCCTGCAGCAGAAACGCCTCGCCGCGTGCGGCAGCGCCCAGCTTGCGCTTGAGCGCGCGCACTTCGCCTGCAAAGACCAGCGGCGGGTAGCGCGACAGCCGCCCCTCGACCGCGTGCAGCGCATCGGCATCCGGGTAGTCGGGCATCTGGATGCGCGGGCGCGTGCGCCAGCTTGACCGGGTCCAGCCTGCTGTGCTGCCCGCTTTTGCGGCAATATCCTGTGCGTTGGTCATGGCGTCCTCCGAGGTCGGGCCTCTCACAATGTCAGAGCACCCATGCCCGCAGGCAGAGCGCGCGATTGCTATACAAAACCGTGACCGGGCTTGCAAACGGGATTGCTCTTGCGGGCGCGCGGGAAAGTTGATTTTGTCAGCTTGCCCCAAGATGCAGAGCCGCCCCGCCATGAGCCCGACTCACGCCGCCCCCGCCAGACACCCGCTGCCCAGACATGATCCCGCCATGCTGGGGCAGGATGTGGTGCTGCTGTTGCTGGACCAGTTCACGATGATGGCCTTTTCCGCCGCGATAGAGCCGTTGCGCCTGGCCAATCAGGTCGCGGGGCGCACGCTGTTCCGCTGGCAGGTGATCAGCGAGAACGGGACGCATGCGCGGGCGTCGAACGGCTGCGAATTCGCGGTCGCGGGCGGGTTGGGGGATGTGCCCAAGGATGCGCTGATCCTGGTCTGCGGCGGCCTTGATGTGCAGCGCGCCACCACGCCCGCGATCCTGTCCTGGCTGCGCAAGCGCGCGCGCCACGGCAATGCGCTGGGGGGGCTGTGCACCGGGGCCTGGACGCTGGCAAAGGCCGGGCTGCTGGATGGCTACCGCGCAACGATCCACTGGCAGAACCACAATGCCGTGATCGAGCAGTTCCCCGAGGTCGATCTGACGAAATCGGTCTTTGTCATGCATGGGCGGCGGCTGACATCGGCGGGCGGCACGGCCCCGCTGGACCTGATGCTGACCCTGATCGCCGAGACGCAGGGCGCGGATCTGGCCCATTCGGTGGCCGATCAGCTTGTCTATTCCGCGATCCGCACCAATCGTGACAGCCAGCGCCTGTCGATCCCGGCACGGATCGGGGTGCGCCATCCCAAGCTGGCGCAGGTCATCGAAATCATGGAAAGCCATATCGAGGACCCGATCAGCCCGGCCGATCTGGCCGAACAGGTGGGCATGTCCACGCGCCAGCTTGAACGGCTGTTCCGGCGCTATCTGAACCGCAGCCCCAAGCGCTACTATATGGAATTGCGGCTGGAACATGCGCGCAACCTGCTGATGCAGACGGATATGAGCGTGATAAATGTGGCGCTGGCCACGGGATTCACCTCACCCTCGCATTTCTCGAAATGCTACCGGTCGCATTATTCCACGACACCCTATCGCGAACGTGGTGCCCATGGCCCGCGCGAGGCAGCGCCCGAGCCCGAGGTCTGACATCAGATCCGGGTGATGCGCCCGGCATTCCACAAGAGCGCCAGCATCAGCGCGCCCACGCCGATGAACGCCACCGCAAGGCTGCTGGCCTGCGCCACGACGCCGATCAGCGCGGGCCCCAGCAAGATGCCGCCATAGCCTGCCGTCGTGACCGCCGCGATGGCCAGGCCCGCGGGCATCCGGGTCTGGCGGCCTGCCGCGCTCAGCAGTACCGGCACCAGATTGGCCGCGCCCAGCCCGACCGCCACATAGCCCGCCATTGACAGGGCAAGCCCCGGCCCGGCGACGGCCAGCGCCAGCCCCGCCATGACCAGCAGGCTGCCCCAGAGCATGGTGCGGAACACGCCCAGCCGCGCCACCAGCCGGTCACCCGCCAGCCGCCCCACTGTCATCGCGACCGAAAACAGCAGAAACCCCAGCCCCGCCTGTTCGCGCCCCAGAAGCGCGCGCTCGACGATCAGCAGCGCGCCCCAGTCAAGGATCGCGCCCTCGACCAGAAAGACGATGGCCGTCAGCCCGGCAAGCAGCAGCACCACGCCGCGCGGCAACACGAAAGCCGGTGCGGCCTCGGCCGTCTGGGCGCGCAGAAGGCGGGGCGCGGCGGGCACGAGCGCCAGCGCGGCCAGAGCGGCGGCGACGCATGCGGCCCCGAAAGCCCCCATCCCCAGCGACAGAGCCAAAGTGATGGCCCCGGCCCCGGTAATGCCGCCCACCGACCACATCGCATGAAAGCCCGACA
Organism: Paracoccaceae bacterium; assembly: GCA_003561595.1. Classification (GTDB taxonomy): domain Bacteria; phylum Pseudomonadota; class Alphaproteobacteria; order Rhodobacterales; family Rhodobacteraceae; genus Roseinatronobacter. The sequence goes on from PWWF01000045.1 coordinate 6,595, forward strand.
TCATGGGCCGGTCAGAGCGGCGTTCCACCGTGGCACCATGGACATTCATCGCCACATCAATCGTGCCAAGCGCCGCGCCAAAGCCGAACAGCAGCACCCCCAGTGTCAGCGCGCTGTCAACAAGCATCAGCGCGGGCAACAGCACCACCAGCCCGATCCAGCCCAACAAGATCATGCCGCGTGCGCCCCGCTGTGCGCTGATATAGCCCGTCACCGGCATCGCCACCAGCGACCCGACCCCAAGGCAGAGCAGCAACAGCCCAAGCTGGCCTTCGCTGGCGCCCAGATTGAGCTTGGCAAAGGGGATCAGCGGCGCCCATGCGCCCATGGCAAACCCCGCCGCCAGAAAGGCCAGCCGCGTGGCCAGCGCCGCGCCGGGCGGCGCGGGCGCCAGAGTGCCCTGCCTGAGGGTCATGCCCTACCCCGCGATGCCCGCCGGACCGGGGGCGTGCTCAGTAATCGCGGATATCGGCATCTGCGATCAGTTCCTGAACGCGCAGATTGGCCATCGCATCCACACGGCGGTCAAAGACGACATTCTCCATCTGGCGTGCGCTTGGCCGGTTCTCGGACTCCAGCTCGCGCGTGCACAGCATCAGCACGACAAGGTTATCACCCTCGGTCGTGTTTGCGGTGATCTGGTTGCGGTTGATCCGCCCCAATTCGACTGCATGGGCCTGCGGGATGTCCTGCAACAGAGCTTCGGTCTCGGTCAGCGCCTCTTCCGGCAGGCCGCGCGCGTAAGGGCCAAGCTCGGGGCAGCGGCGCACTTCGGCCTGCATCTGGGCCACGCGGGCCAGATTGTCCTCGCTGCGCCCACCGGGCAGCAGCAGGCGCTTGTAGCTGACCTTGACCCGCTCGGCCGGGATGTCGCGGCGACTTTCCAGATCGCGGATCTGGAAAAACGCGATGGCGCCACCAACATCGATCGGTCCGACAATCTGACCGGGCCGCGCATTGGCGATCGGATCGCGCAACTGGCCCGGCAGGTTCGACAGCGGCAGCCATTCCAGCCGCCCGCCCTGATCGCGCGACCCGGCGATGGAATATTCGCGCGCGAGCTGGGAAAATTCATCAATCGTGCGGACCTGATTGATCATGTCCACGATCTGGCGGACCGGATCGGCGAATTGCGGGTCGGTGGGCAGGAAAAGTTCGGACATGAGCACACGCTGGCTGCCCAGAATCGCCACAGTGTCGCGCGCCTGTGCGACATCGGACTCGGTCACATCAATCAGCCCGGGAAACTGACGCCGCACGACCTTGCGCCACAAAAGCCCCGCCTCGACAAAGCTCTCAAAGGATTCGCGGTCCACCCCTTCTTCGGCCAGCGCGCTGACAAACTCATCGGCCGACATCTCGGCGCGGGACGCAAATTCGGACATGCCATCGGCCAGTTCATCCGGTTCGACCCGCAGATTCAGGCGGCGCGCGGCGTCACGCTGCACGGCCTCTTCGGTCAGGCGGCGCAGGGCTTCTTCGCGCATATCGGCGGCACCGGAATTCAGGATTTCCAGAAAGGTGATGCGCTGTTCGACATCGTAATTCGTGATGACACGGCCATTGACCTCGCGCGCGGGCGAGAACATGCCCTGCGCCTGCGCAGTCGGGGCGGCCACCGCCAGACCGGCCAGCACAACCGCGATTGACAGGGTGGCGCGGCACAGCTTGGAATTCAGGAAAAACCGCATCAGTTCAGGTCCGTTCATTGTTGCTGACAGGCCCTGAGGGCCGCTTTGTTCCGCCTTACACGCTTTGCCCGCGCTTGTCATCATGACCACCGCAGAATCGGGCCTGGCATGCCTTCACATCTCGCTGCAGGCGCGGCGTGCCTGGCTTGGATTGCCGCCGATCCCCAGAATATCCACATTCAGCCCGAACCGCGTGCGCGAGGACCGCGAACTGGCCGAGGCGAAGCGCCGGTCGATTTCAAGCCCCATGCGCAGGCATTCATTCTCGTAGCTCAGCCCCAGATTGGCCTGCGCCGCCTGCCCCAGCGCCATGTCATAGCGCCAGCCGACATTTGCAGCCCACTGATCGGTGATCTGGCGTGACCCCTCGAACCGCCATTCCGAGACCTTGTCGTCGCGATCCTCGAACGGATCGGCAAGAATGCGAGCGTAGCTGGTCGAGACCGACGCGCGGTCCGAACTCCAGTCGACCTCCAGCGCGGCGCGCTGCACGCCAAGATCCGCATCCACCAGCACCCTCTGGCCCAGTGTCAGGCCGCCCGCAGTCTCAAGCGTGCCGGCCACCAGCCAGTCCGATCGGGCGCCTGCCAGCGGGTTGGCATCCGAGAACTGGCCCGGATCGCCCGCGCGCATGATCCGCCCCACACTCAGCGTGCCCGACCAGCCATCGGGGTCCTGCCGGGTCCAGCTCAGCCCCAGATTGGCGCGCAGCCCCTGCTCGCGCGTCTCGCGTGATGCGAAACGGTCGAAGGTGAACAGATTGCCTTCATCCAGCTCAGACATGCGGCTGCCTTCATAGGGCAGCGGCGTGTCATGGGTGGGACGCCAGATGACCTGCGCGACAGGCTCGATCAGATGGGTCGCGCCGCCCGGC
>PWWF01000138.1 GCA_003561595.1 Paracoccaceae bacterium
TGCCGATCTGGCGGTCGCCACCAATTGCGGGCAGATCAAGACGGGTTCACTGGCGCGCTCGGACCGGCTGGCGAAATACAACCAGTTGATCCGGATCGAAGAGGCGCTGGGCGAAACGGCGGTTTATGCCGGGCGGTCGATCCTGCGATGAGCATCGCGGCATTCGGTTTCGCCACGGCTGGAACACTGCGCTTCGGGCGTGGCTCAGTTTCCGAGGCAGTGCCCTTCGCTCGCGCGCAGGCCCGCCGCGTTTTGCTGCTGCGCTCGCGTTCGGTCGCGGCCGCGGATGACTTGCTGAACGCGCTGCGCCAGAGTGGCGATGTGCTGGACCTGCAGGCCAGTGGCGAACCCGATCTGCCGAGTGTTGAAGCCAATGTCGCAATCGCGCGCGCTTTCCGGCCCGATCTGATCATCGCCATCGGGGGCGGGGCGATCATCGACCACGGCAAAGCTCTGGCCGCGCTGATCCCAGCGCCGCACCGCCCCATGCGCTATCTGGAAGTGGTGGGCGAGGGCCAGCCGCTCGATGCCGCCCCCTTGCCGCTGGTCGCGATCCCGACCACCGCCGGGACAGGCGCGGAGGTGACGCGCAATGCGGTGATTCAGGTGCCAGAGGCCCGGCGCAAGGTCAGCCTGCGCGATCCGCGTCTTTATCCAGTGCTGGCGCTGGTTGATCCTGATCTGTGCCTCTCCTGCCCGAAATCCGTGACACTCGCCTCGGGGCTGGATGCCATCACGCAGGTGATCGAGCCCTTCATCTGCATCCGCGCCAACCCCATGACAGATGCGCTCTGCCGCGATGCCATCCCGCGTGGCCTGTCAGCTTTGCGCAGGCTGATGGACGACGGCGATGCACAGGCCTGGGACGATATGGCATTAACCAGTGTGTTCGGCGGAATTGCGCTGGCAAATGCGGGGCTGGGTGCCGTGCATGGCTTTGCAGGCGTGATCGGTGGCCAGACCGGTGCCGCGCATGGGGCCATTTGCGGGACATTGCTGGCGCCGGTGCTCAGGGCCAATGCGCGGGCGGCACCGGAGGGCAGCATCGCCCAGCAGCGCATCAGTTGGGTCATGGAGCAGATAGCGCGTGAATTCGGCCATTTGCGGGATTTCCAGAACTGGAGCCGCGGGCATGGACTGCCGACCATTGGCGGGCTTGGCGTAACCGCCGAGATGCACGCCAATATTGCTCGCCATGCAGTGCAGTCATCGTCCTATCAGGCCAATCCGGTTGCGCTGCAAGATGGGATGCTCTTGCAAATACTCGCCGAGAGCTGAGTCGCAAAGTTCCGCATGAATCCGGTCTCTATGAGCCGATAAACGCGCTTTGAGCCGTCCGCTCGATAGTACTTTCTGTGCGGGGCCTGAATGGCCGCTTTGGTAAAGCCGCGTTGCAGCATGCCTCCAACGCCGACAGGCCGCAAAGGGCCAGAATGTGTCGATCCGGGTGCCGCCCTATTGCTAAACCTGGCGACTGCGTTCTCGAATATGATCTGCTCCATGGCTGACGATGTCTGCGGAAGTGGCTCTTGAAGGCGGTGACTGATGTCGAAACGGACTAGCGTTCGCCGCGGCGATAGGGCTTCATCAGAGCCTGTGGCACGCGCGCGCGTCGCGCCATGACGGCCAGCACGGCTATCGCCGCGACATAGGGGGCCATCAGGAACAACTGATACGGGATCGCATCTTCGAGTGCGGATTGCAGGCGTAGCTGATAGGCATCGACCAACGCAAACAGCAGCGCCCCTGTCAGCGCCCAACCGGGCCGCCACGACGCGAACACCACCAGCGCGATACAGACCCAGCCGCGCCCCTGGATCATTGTCGGAAAGAAGCTGTTGAAGGCCGAAAGCGTGAGAAACGCACCGCCCATCGCCATCAGCGCGCTGCCTGCCATGATGCAGGCAAAACGCACGCGAACCGGGTTCACGCCCTGGGCCTCGGCGGCGTGGGGGTTTTCGCCGGTCATGCGGATCGCCAGCCCCAAGGGTGTGCGAAACAGCACATACATCATCACGAACGCCACCGCGATGGCCAGATAGGTGGGCGCAGTCTGACTGGACAGCACGGGCCCCAGAAACGGGATGTCGCCTATGGGGCCCAGCTCCACCGGCTGAAACGGCCGGATTGTGGGCGGAGACCCTTCTATCTGGACGCTCAGGCGGAAGATGAAATAGGCCAGAGAGGATGCAAACAACGTGATCCCCAGCCCCGTCACATGCTGCGACAGACCCAGTGGCACAGTCAATACCGCGTGTAGCAGGCCGAACAGCGCCCCCGACAGTGCGGCAACCGCCAACCCTGTCCACAGCCCGGCGCCATTGTAAACGGCCAGCCAGCCGATCAGGGCACCAAAGGCCATGATCCCCTCGATCCCGAGGTTCAGCACCCCCGCGCGCTCGCACAAAAGCGCGCCCAGCGTGCCGAAAATCAGCGGGGTTGCGATCCGCAGCACGGCCTCCCACAGTCCTTCCGAGCCAAGGATCGCTATCAGTTCCATTACCAGCGCACCCTGTATTGCGTGAAGAACAGCGCCACCAGCATGGTCAGCAGCGACAAGGCCACTGTCACATCGGCAATGAAGCTGGGCACGCCCACAGCGCGGCTCATACCGTCGGCGCCGATGAACATTATTGCGGCGAAACAGGCCGCCAGGATCACGCCCAGCGGGTTGAGGTTCGCCAGCATGGCAATCACGATCCCCGAATAGCCGAAGCCGGGCGAGATATCGGTGGTCACATTGCCCCGCACGCCCATCACCTGGATCGCGCCCGCAAGCCCCGCCAACCCGCCCGAGATGCAGGCCACCAGCACCAGCGTGCGCCCCAGCGGCACCCCGGCAAAGCGCGCGGCGCCCGCGTTGTATCCGGCGGCCTTGGATTGCAGCCCGAAAACCGTGCGCGCCTGGATCAGATAGACCACCACGGCCAGCAGCAACGCGACAATCAGCCCGGCGTGGAGCCGCGTGCGCTCCATCAGCCGGGGCAGCGTGGCGTTATCGGCTACCGGCACCGATTGCGGCCAGCCAAAGGCCATCGGGTCGCGCAGCGCGCCCTCGACCATCATTGACACGAACAGTAGCGCCACGAAGTTCAGCAGGAGGGTGCTGACGACCTCATCCACCTGAAAGCCTTGCCGCAAACCCAGCGCCACCAGCATCAGCGCCATGCCACCCAGCGCCCCCACCACGAACAGGATCGGGATCGCAATCGCCGAGGGCAGCCCCGCGGTTAACTCGGAGCCCACTGCAGCCACGGCGATGGCGCCGATCAGGAACTGCCCCTCGCCGCCGATATTCCACAACCGCGCGCGAAAGGCGACCGCCGCCGCGAGCCCGGTCAGGATCAGCGGGGTGGCGCGGGTCAACGTTTCGGCAATGGACGAGCGCGAGCCGAATGCGCCCACGAGGATGAAGCGATAGGCCTCGATCACCGAGGCCCCGGCCAGCGCGATCAGCCCCCCGGACAACACCAGCGCGGCCGCGATTGCTGCCACAGGGGCGCAGATCATCAGGGCGGTCGAGCGGGTCTCGCGCAGTTCAAACCGCATCGCGGACACCTTCGGTCGTCCAGTCACCCGCCATCATAAGGCCCAACTTGCGGGCATCGGCCTCTTCCGCCTCGATTTCGGGCGAGAGCCTGCCGCCGACAATGGCACGGATCCGGTCGGCGAGGTTGATGACCTCGTCCAGATCCTCGGAGATCAGCAGCACCGCCGCCCCGGCGGCGCGGGCCTCCAGCAGGCGCGCATGTACAGCGGCTATCGCGCCTTCGTCCAGCCCGCGCGTGGGCTGCGCCGCGATCAACACGCGCGGCGCGTCGATCAGGTTCCGGCCCAGGATCAGCTTTTGCATATTGCCACCAGACAGCAGTTGCGTGCGATGATCCGGCCCGCCACCGCGTACATCGAACCCCTCGATCACCTTTTGCGTATAGTCCCGCGCGGCGGCCCGGTCGATCACGCCAAGACGTGAAAACCGCCGCGACCCGATCCGTTCCAGCGTTGCGTTTTCCCACAAGGTCAGTTCACCCACCACGCCCTCATGGTTGCGATCCTCGGCGATGCGCCCGACGCCCGCGCGCACAAGCGCGGGCACATCCGCGCGGGTGATGCGACGGCCAAGGATCGTCAGCGCGCCCGCACCGGGGGCCACAACGCCTGACATCACCTGCCCCAGCGTGGACTGCCCATTGCCCGACACACCAACAATGCCCAGCGTCTCGCCCGCGCGCAGCGTGAAGCTGACATCATGCAACCCGGTCGCGCCCCTGCGGCGCACGCTCAGATTGCGTGCCTCGACGACAACATCACCGGGGGTAGCCGGCGCGCGTACCGGACGGGTGATCCGGCGACCGACCATCAGCTCGGCCAGCTCTTCCTTGCTGGTCTCGGCGGGGCGACGCTCTGCCACCACGCGGCCCCGACGCAGGACAACCACCCGGTCGGCGGCCTCCATCACCTCATGTAGCTTGTGGGAAATGAAGATCAGCGACACCCCATCGCGCGCCATGCCGCGCAGCGTCTGATAAAGATGTCGTGCCTCGGGCGGGGTCAGCACGGCGGTGGGCTCATCCAGAATCAGGATGCGTGCCTGATTGTACAAAGCCTTGAGGATCTCGACCCGTTGCTGTTCGCCCACCGACAGATCACCCACCCGGCGGTCAGGATCGACGCGCAAAGCGAACCGTTCAGCGAGCGACATCAGCTTGCGCCGCGCCGCCGCCATACCCGCGCGCGGACGCCACAGGCGCTCGGTGCCTGTCATGACATTTTCAAGCACGGTCAGGTTCTCGGCCAGCGAGAAATGCTGATGCACCATCCCGACCCCCGCTTCTATCGCGGCGCGGGGATTGCCGGGGGGCAACGCCCGGCCTTCAACCTCTACTGTGCCGCGGTCGGCACTGTAATGGCCGAACAGGATCGACATGAGCGTGGTCTTGCCCGCGCCATTCTCGCCCAGCAATGCCAGCACCTCACCGCGTCTCAGACTGAGCGAGATGTCGTCATTGGCAAGCGTCTCACCGAACCGCCGGGTGATCCCCGACAGGCGCAGTGCAATGGGCTGTGACATGTTGGTCCTGCCCCCCCCGGCAGCGGTCAGGCTCAGCCGGGTTCGTCCAGGTTGACGGGCACTTCGAATGTGCCGTTGATGATCTCTTCGCGCCGCGCCAGCATCCGCTCCAGCGCCTCAGACGGGATCATGCTTTCGACATAGCTGATATCACTGCCGCCCTGCGCCAGCAGGCTGAACTCTGTATAGTCGCGACCGGTAGGATTGCCCGCGCGCACATCCTCTATTGCCGCATCGAGCTTGGCGCGAAACACCCACATCGCATTGGCGAATATCGTCTCGGGGTAGCGGTCGCTGTAATCGATCAGCGAGCCTACGGCGGGGATACCGCGCTGTTCTGCGGCATCTGCCGTGCCGATCCGTTCGCCAAACAGGATATCCGCGCCGGAATCGATCTGCGCCAGCCCGGCTTCGCGTGCGCGCGGCGGGTCGAAGAAGGTTCCGATGAACGTCACCAGATGCCGCGCATCCGGGTTGGTTTCCAGCACGCCAGCCTCGAACGCGTTGATCAGCAGGTTGACCTCGGGGATCGGGACCGCACCGACCGAGCCCACAACGCCGCTTTCGGTCATTTCGCCCGCCAGCATCCCGGCAAGATAGGCGCCGTCATGGTTCCACGTGCCAAAGGTGCCGAAATTCTCGCCATGGGGCTCGCCGCTCGAGCCCATCAGAAAGGCCACATCGGGAAAGTCATCGGCCACCGCGCGCGCATCGCGTTCCACGGCATAGGCTTCGCCAACAATCAGATCCACACCCTGCTCGGCAAATTCGCGCATGACGCGCGGGTAATCCGTGCCCGAAATGCCCTCGGAAAAACTGTACTCGATCACGCCCTCGGCGGCGGCCTGGGTCAGCGCTTCGTGCAGGCGCGAATTCCACGCATTTTCCACCGGCGAGGCATGGATACCCACCACCCGCAACGGTTCATCCGCCAGTGCGGGAGCAAGAACGCTTGCGCCAAGTGCGATTGCCGTAGCCCCCAGCAGCAGCGTGCGGCGCGAGGCGCGCGTCTGGTTGATGTGTGTCGTCATGTCAAATCCCCCTGCCCGCGACTGGCTTTGATCTGCGCCAGCGCATTTTTTTCTGCATGTGGCCCTGATTTTACCCATCGGTCAAAGATTATGGCAAGCTGGAATCGTGCCGGGTGCGAGGGTGGCCATCGTTGATGCCTATTCCGCAGGCGGTGCAATCGTCGAGACGTCCAGATCACGCGAGCGTCCAGGCAAGGACAGGTGCGTGATCTCCGCAGGGGTCTCGGCGATGATCTGGCCTGCCCGGATAACATGGAGCCTGCGCGCGCGCAGGCGCATCGCCTCCAGCGGGTCGCGCGCCTGTAGCACGACCAGATCGGCGCGGCAGCCCGGCGCGATGCCGTAGTCCCGCAAGCCCATGATCCGCGCAGGGTTCGTCGTCACGGCATCAAAGGCTTGCTGCCGCGCCGCGACCGAAGTCATCTGCGCCACATGCACGCCCATCTGCGCCACTTCGAGCATGTCGCCAGACCCCATCGGATACCAGGGATCCATCACGCAATCATGGCCAAAGGCGACATTGAGTCCGGCCTCCATCAACTCAGGCACACGCGTCAGCCCGCGCCGCTTGGGGTAGCTGTCATGGCGCCCCTGCAGCGTGATGTTGATCAGCGGATTGGCGATGACATGCAACTGCGCCTCGGCCATCAGCGGAATCAGCTTTGAGACGTAGTAGTTGTCCATGGAATGCATCGACGTCAGATGCGAGCCCGCGACCCGGCCCTGTAACCCGTTGCGGATGGTTTCCGCCGCCAGCGTCTCGACATGTCGAGACATCGGGTCGTCACTCTCATCACAATGCATGTCCACCAGCAGGCCACGTTCCGCCGCGATCCGGCATAGCTCTGCGACAGAGGCCGCGCCTTCGGCCATGGTGCGTTCGAAATGAGGGATGCCGCCCACCACATCCAGCCCCATATCAAGCGCGCGCTCCAGCGCGGCGCGGGCGGCAGGTGCGCGGAAATAGCCATCTTGCGGGAATGCCACAAGCTGAAGGTCCAGATAGGGGCGCACGCGCTCGCGCACCTCGATCATTGCCTCGGCAGTGACAAGGCGCGGGTCGCTGACATCGACATGGCTGCGAACGGCCAGCAGCCCGCGGCTGACGGCCAGATCGCAATAGCGCAGCGCACGCTCGACCAGCCCCTCATGCGTGAGCGTGGGGCGCAACTCTCCCCAAAGCGCGATACCTTCGAGAAGCGTGCCCGAACGGTTCAGCCGGGGCATCCCGAGCGACAGGGTGGCATCCATGTGAAAATGCGCATCTATGAACGGGGGGGTGACCAGCCGCCCTGTCACGTCGAGTTCCGATGCGCCTTGAGCCTCGATCGCTGGCGCAACCTGAGCGATCTGCGCGCCGGCAACCGCGATGTCTATGGGGCCACGACCATCGGGCAGGTTCGCATTGCGCAGCACGAGATCGGGCATGGGGGAATCCTGTCCTATCAATCCGAAAGCGTGTCACCACGCTGCGCTGAGCTTACCCGGTTTGATAGCGGGTGCAAAGCTGCGCTCCGGCTGCAGCCACATCTAGGGAAGCGGCGCTGTCTCTTGCGCAGTTTCTAGGGCAATCGAGCTTCGGGAGGCATGACGGCGCGAACCTGAAGATATCCAGCCTCTTGGTTGAGGCAATGTCGACTGCTAAATCGGCCGCATAGCCTGCCCGGTTCAAGAAGCTGGTGCCAAGCCGCTGCAAGGCAGCAGGCGGCAATCGCATGCCGCATCCTGGGCTTTTCGGTCAAACGTTGCTCGCGTGCGCAACCTGCCGGAGCCCAGGTGCCCCCTGACTTCTGGTCGATCCCTTGCCCCGACTGGCCACTGTCTGGACCTCGACGATCACGCTCTTGATGCCCCCGGGCGGAGTGTTACGATTCTGACCGTACAGTGAACAACACTGGCGCACCTGCTCCGGCGTGGCGCATCCATCGCAGAGCTGGGCGTGCAACGCTGTCGAAAGCGGGCATTGTGGGCGAGCGCCGATGAGCGGCAAGCACCGAAAGGCGATCCGGCATGACAGACTTCGACCCGCTCCAAGACCCGGCTGCGACAGTCGCGCGATACCCACACCTGCGCCACGCCCCGGCGACCGCGCGCAACCGCGCACCCATTGCCGCGGCCCTGGCCGAGCTCCTCTCGGCAACGCCCTGCACAGTGCTGGAGATCGCCTCGGGCACCGGCGAGCATGCGCTCTGGATGGCCCGGACCCTGAAACAGGTCACATGGCAGCCCAGCGAGACGACATCCGAGGGCCTCGCCGCCATCGAGGACTGGCGCGTGCTTTGTCCTGATCTTGCAGGGCGCGTGCGTCCGCCTGTGATGATCGATGCAGCGTGCCCGCCATGGCCCGGCCCGGCCGCTGACGCGATCTTCGTGGCCAACCTGACGCATATCTCACCATGGTCCGCAACCGAGGGGCTGATCCAGGGGGCTGCCTCCCGGCTGGAACCGGGCGGGTTGCTCTGTCTCTATGGGCCGTTCAACGAAGGCGGCGCTTTCACCGGACCCGGGAATGCCGCCTTTGACGCCGATCTGCGTCGGCGCAATCCCGAATGGGGCCTGCGTGACCGCGCTGCCGTCGATGCCATGGCGAGGTCAAATGGGCTCGAACCCGACCCACCCCGCATGATGCCTGCGGATAACCGCCTGTTGGTCTATCGCCGGGTCTGATGCTGCACGCGATGTCGCGAAGGGCGGAAAGCTGACGGTGACGTCGCGGCATTGCATGCACAGCATTCTCGCATACTTCGGCCTGCGTTTCGTCGACATGGATCAGAATAATAGCATTGCTACCGCTTCGGCAGACGACGTCCTGAACAACGCTGACAGCAGGGCGGACGCGAAGCGCTCTGTGATTATTCGTGTTTCACACTCAAGAGTGCGTCCCGCAATTCGTCACGCCGAAATGGTTTTGGCAAGATGCCGATGAACCCTGCTGCGAGGTATGCCTCGATATGATCCGGCATCACATTGGCTGTCGCTGCAAGCGCGCGTGGCGGCGGCGCTCCTGACGCGGCCGCCTCTTGCTGCATCTGGCTCAGGGCTTCCAGCCCGTCCA
>PWWF01000278.1 GCA_003561595.1 Paracoccaceae bacterium
ATACGGGGCCATGCGGGCCGTCATGTCGCCCGCATTCTCGACCCCTTGCGTGACGCTGAACATGTAGTTCTCGTCAATCTCGAAGCGCTGGGTGAACTCGACCCCCAGATCATTGGTCCAGCTCAGGACAACGGGGCTGCCCACGGCCAGCCGGTCGCCCTGCGTCAGCTCCCACGGGGTGTTCGCGCCGGGCACATCATCCCAGTCCATGTCACGCCCCGGCCGCCAGCCATAAAGCGCGTAGAAGGCTTCGTTCTCGCCCTCGGGGATCAGAAGCTGGACGATATCGGAGTCCGGGTCGGTCGTCTCGAAATAGTCGCGCAGCGACAAGTCATCGATGCGCCCACCCAGAAGGTTGATCGACCCGGTCAGGCGCGGGGTGTCGATCTCGATGCGCGGCAGTTCCTCGGCGGTGGCCTCTTCGGCCTCGCCCATGGCCTGCGCCTCACCGTCATCCATCGCAGAGGGCAGCTCGGTTATGTCTGCCTCATCCTGCGGCTGCGGCTCGGGTGGCGGAAACATCCACATCCAGCCCACAAGCACCAGAAGGCTGAGCGCAAAGGCCAGCAGCAGATTTCTGTTCTGATCATCCATGAAGAAACGTCAATCCTGTCACATCGAGTGTCGCGCCCGGTTCAACAGAAGCCCCGCCCAAAGGTCAAGCGATTTTCCCCGTCGCAGGCCGCTGCCACCATCACAAGTTTTCAGCATCCGTGCCGGAATCAGCCGTCGCAAGCGCCAGAAAATCGAAAAGCGCCGGGTCGGGCAGATGCGAGGGGCGGACATTCATCAGCGCGCGGAACATGACATTGCGCCGCCCCGGGCTGCGGCGCTCCCACTCATCCAGCAGCGCCTTGACCTGCATGCGTTGCAGCCCGTCCTGTGACCCGCACAAATCGCAGGGGATGATGGGATAGTCCATCGCGCGGGCGAAACGGTCGCAATCGTCTTCCGCAACAAAAGCCAGCGGGCGATAGACGAACAGATCCCCTTCTTCATTCACAAGCTTGGGCGGCATGGTCGCCAGCCGTCCGCCATGAAACAGGTTCATGAAGAACGTCTCCAGCAGGTCATCGCGATGATGGCCCAGCACCACGGCGCTGCAGCCTTCCTCGCGCGCGATACGGTACAGATTGCCGCGCCGCAGCCGCGAGCACAGCGCACAATAGGTCCGGCCCTGCGGCACCTTGTCCATGACGATGGAATAAGTGTCCTGATATTCGATCCGGTGGGGTATCTGCATCCTGCTCAGGAACTCGGGCAAGACAGTTGCCGGGAAACCGGGCTGCCCCTGATCCAGATTGCAGGCCAGCAGATCGACCGGCAGCAGCCCGCGCCATTGCAGCTCAATCAGCGCGGCCAGCATTGTGTAGCTGTCCTTGCCGCCCGACAGGCAGACCAGCCAGCGCGCGCCGGGTTCAACCATGCCGTATTGGTCGATCACCGCGCGGGTTTCGCGGATGATGCGTTTGCGCAGCTTGCGGAATTCGGTCGTGTCGGGCGCGCCCTTCAGGATCAGCGGCAGGTCCGTGTCATCCAGCATGATCGTGCCCCTTCTGCCTGCAGGCGTCATGCGCGGGGTCTGCGCCGGGCACCGGGTCATAACCCGAATGGCCCCAAGGATGGCAGCGTCCGATGCGCCTTGCGGCCAGCCACGCACCCCGGATCGCGCCGTGACGCTCCAGCGCCTCCAGCGCATAGGCGGAACAGGTGGGCTGATAGCGGCAGTTGAACCCGACCCAGGGGCTGAACAGGATGCGATAGGCCCGCACCGGCAGCGAAATAACCCAGGCCAGCGGCGTCATGCCCGCCCCCCATGCTGCTTGTGCAGCTTGGCCAGGGCGCGCTCCAGATCGCGGCACATGGTTGCGAAATCATGCGTGACGGTCGTGCCGGGGCGCCCGACCAGCACATAATCCCAACCCGCGCGCCCATGCGCGGGCAGCACCTGCTGCACCACGGCGCGCAGGCGGCGCTTTGCGCGGTTGCGCGTGACGGCATTGCCCAGTTTTTTCGAACAGGTAAAGCCCACGCGCATGGCATCCCCTGACCCCCGCGCCCGAGCCTGCAGCAGAAAGCCGGGCGTGGGCGTGCGCCCGGCGCGGGCGGCACGCAGGAAATCGTCGCGTTTTTTCAAGACCTCGGGGCGCGGACATGACAAAACCGCCGCAGGCGCGATGGCCTCGGCGCTTTGCCTTGCCATGTTTGCCCCCGGCGGTTTCACGGCAGTTACCTCCGGCCTGCGGGCGCAGGCCATCCGGATCAGGCCGACAGCTTCTTGCGGCCCATGCGGCGGCGCGCGTTCAGAATCTTGCGGCCAGCCTTGGTGGACATGCGCGCACGAAACCCGTGACGCCGCTTGCGGACCAGATTGCTGGGCTGATAGGTGCGTTTCATCGCTCCGTTCCTTCACTCACGGCAACCGTCATCCGGCCGGATTCGGCTGCCCAAACCTGTTCAAGCCCGCCGCTTACCTGCCCCGGCACCGCAAGTCAATTCGCAAATCGGTGCAAAACCGCTATGTTGGGCGCAGAGACAGGCAGGCCCGGCAGGCCATGGTTCGGGGCTGCGCGCATCACTCTCGCGTGATAGCAGGACACACGGTGAAAACATCGCCGCAGTTTCACCGTATCACACACCGGATACGACAGACGACAGGATCAAGGACGCATGACCACCCCTGCCCCACCAAGCCCGGTCTGGCGCCAGCGCATTCCGGTCATCGTGATCGCGCTGGTCGCCCTGATCGGTGCGCTGACCTTGCGCGATTTCATCACGTTCGAGGCACTGCGCGACAACCGCGAGGCGCTGCTCGCCTTTCGTGATGCCAATTACGCAGCGACGGCCGTGGTCTTTGTCGTGACCTATATCGCAATGGTGTCGTTCTCGATGCCCGGCGCGATCCTTGTGACGATGACAGGGGGCTTTCTGTTCGGGCTGATTCCGGGGGCGCTGTTCAATGTCATCGCCTCGACCACCGGTGCGGTCATCATCTTTTCCGCCGTGCGCGCAGGGTTTGGCCGCCAGACCGCCGCGCGAATCGATGCCAGCGGCGGCAAGATCGCGCTCTTGACCCGCGCCATCCGCGAGAACGAGATCCCGGTTCTGTTGTCTCTGCGCATGATGCCTGTCATGCCGTTTTTCCTGATGAATGTGCTGCCTGCCCTGATCGGCGTGCGGCTGCGCGTCTTCGCCGCCACCACCTTTTTCGGCATCATCCCGGGCGGGTTTGTCTATACATGGGTCGGCGCGGGGCTGGGAGAGGTCTTTGCCCGCGATGAAACCCCCGATCTTGGCGTGATATTCGAGCCGAATATTCTGGGGCCAATCCTGGGAATCGCGCTTTTGTCGCTGATGCCAGTCGTGGTCAAGGCCATGCGCGGCGGCAAGGGGCCTGTGGAATGAGCCTGATCACAACCGATATCTGTGTCATCGGCGCAGGCTCTGGCGGGCTGTCCGTTGCCGCAGGGGCCGTGCAGATGGGCGCGCGCGTCGTGCTGGTCGAGGGGCACAAGATGGGGGGCGATTGCCTGAACTATGGCTGCGTGCCGTCCAAGGCATTGCTGGCCCGCGCAAAAGCGGCACACAAGCGCGGAGAACCGGGCGATTTCGCAGATGCGATGGCGCATGTCCGGGCCACCATCGCAGCAATCGCGCCGCATGATTCCGTCGAGCGGTTCGAGGGGCTGGGCGTGCAGGTCATTCAGGGCTTTGCGCATTTCACCAGCCCGGCCGAGATCGAGGTCGCAGGCCAGCGCATCCGCGCGCGCCGCTTTGTCATCGCGACCGGATCGCGCGCGCAGGTGCCGCCCATACCGGGGCTGGACAAGGTGCCCTATCTGACAAACGAGACGCTGTTCGATCTGCCCGAACGGCCCGGCCATCTGCTGATCATCGGCGGCGGCCCCATCGGGCTGGAAATGGCGCAGGCGCATCGCAGACTGGGCGCCCGTGTCACCGTGATCGAGGCCGCGCGCGCCTTGGGCCGAGAGGACTCCGACGCCGCATCGGTGGTGCTGGCCGCGCTGCGCGCCGAAGGGGTCGAGATTGTCGAGGATGTGCAGATCGAACGCGTGGGCGGCCATGCCGGCGCGATAGAAGTGCAGGTCAAGGGCGGCACGATCTTTGCGGGCACGCATCTGCTGGTCGCAGCGGGCCGCACCCCCAATCTGGAGCGGCTGGAACTGGACAAGGCCGGGGTGAAACATGACGCAACCGCCATCCATGTGGATGCGGGACTGCGCACATCGAACCGGCGCATCCTGGCGATCGGCGATGTCGCCGGGCATGGGCAGTTTACCCATCTGGCAGGCTATCACGCTGGCATCGTGATCCGCCGCACTGTGCTTGGCCTGCCCGCCAGGGCCCGGCACGATCATATCCCGCGTGTCACCTATACCGACCCGGAACTGGCCCAGATCGGCCTGACAGAGCGTGAGGCGCGAAAGACCCATGGTGCGGCGCAGAGTGTCCATAAGGTGGGCTTCGACCAGATCGACCGCGCGCAGGCCGACGGGCGCACGGACGGATTCATCAAACTGATGGTCGTGCGGGGGCGGCCTGTGGGGGTGACAATCGTGGGCGCACAGGCGGGCGAATTGATCGCGCCCTACGCGCTTGCGATCAGCGCGGGGCTGAAGCTTTCGGCGATTGCCGGAACCGTCCTGCCCTACCCGACGTTATCAGAAGTGAACAAACGTGTTGCAGGGGCCTATTTCTCACCGAAACTCTTTGGTAACATAAATGTGAAGCGTGTCGTCGGGGCTGTTCAGCGCTGGATGCCCTGATCCGCGCAGTTTAGGTCTGGGGCATGTTCTCGAACAGTTTGTCATCGCGGTTCCTGTGGCTTGTCGTCATCTTCGTCCTGTTGGCCGAAGTGCTGATTTTCGTGCCCTCCGTCTCGCGGTTTCGCGAGGACTATCTGCTAGCGCGTCTGGAACGGGCGCAGATCGCCTCGCTTGCGCTGCTGGCCTCTGACGGGTCCATCGCCGGGGAACTGGCCGAGGAACTGCTGGAAAACGCGGGCGTATTCAACGTCGTGCTACGCCGCGACGCGGTGCGAGAGTTGATCCTGTCATCGCCCATCCCGGCCCCGATTGACGAAACCTATGACCTGCGCAACGCCAATGCCTTTACCCTGACGCGCGATGCCCTGCAGGAAATGATGCGCGACGAGCCCAGGATCATCCGCGTGATCGGTGAGCCAGTGCGCGAGGCCGGGCTGCTGATCGAGATCACGCTGGATACCGAGAACCTGCAGGCCGAGTTATGGGACTATGGCCGACGAATCCTGTTGGTATCTCTGGTGATTTCGGGCGTGACGGCGCTGCTTCTCTATATCTCGATCCAGGCGCTGGTGGTCGCGCCCATGCAGCGGGTCATCCGGTCGATGTCGGATTATGCCGATGCGCCGCAGGACGCCAATCGCATCATCACCCCGCGCTCTGGCGTGCGCGAATTGCGCGCGGCCGAAGAGGCGCTGCACCAGATGCAGACCGACCTGACCGGCCTGTTGCGACAAAAGGACCGACTGGCGCAGCTTGGCGGGTCAGTCGCGCGCATCAGCCACGATCTGCGCAACATGCTGACCACGGCGTCGATGCTTGCTGACAGGATGGAGATGAGCAAGGACCCCAGCGTCAAGCGCGCCGCCCCCAAGCTGGTCAACTCGCTGTCCCGCGCGATCCGGCTGTGCGAATCGACGCTGACTTTCGGCAAGGCCGAAGATCCGCCGCCCAAGATTGCGCCCATGCGCGCGACCACGCTGGTCGAGGATGTGGTGGAAAGCGAGAAACTGGCCCTTGCCGGACATGCCGAGATTTCGTTCCTGACCGATGTGCCCCGCGACCTGATGCTGCGTGTGGATAATGAACAGATCTTCCGCGTCCTCAGCAATCTGGTCCGCAATGCGCGGCAGGCGATCCAAGCGACCAAACAGCCCGGCGTGATCGAGATTGTGGTTTCAGCGACCAAGCAGGGCGCGACCGAAGGCGTCATCATCCGGGTCGGCGACACGGGCCCCGGCCTGCCCGCCAAGGCCAGGGATCACCTGTTCGAGGCGTTTCAGGGCGGCGCGCGCAAGGGCGGCGTGGGGCTTGGCCTGGCAATCGCGGCCGAGCTTGTGCGCGGCCATGGCGGCACGCTGGATCTGATCCGCAGCGATGAACACGGCACCGAATTCCGTATCTGGCTGCCCGGCGCAGGACAGGCATAGCTTTGTCGGCAAAATCCGCATTTCCCGCACCGCGCCCCCTTGCATTGGTCTGAGAGGGGCGATATGTCGCCTGTGCCGCGTCCGTAGCTCAGCTGGATAGAGCACCAGACTACGAATCTGGGGGTCGGGAGTTCGAATCTTCCCGGACGCGCCATTCACCTTATCGTCTTCCATCGGTTTGCTGGTTTACACTTGCCGCGCGCATGTCGGCGGTTTGCAAATTCTGTTGCCGTGGCGTTCTCGAAGTGCAGACTGCTAGTCTTTTCCAGCTCGTTCAGCCCTACAGGCAGATCAGCGCTTCCCCACACCCGATGACGAAATCGATCCTTGTCGCCTCTGACCTGTCAATCCGCTCGAAGCCCGCCCTTCAGCGTGGGTTGCAGCTTGCGGAAACTTCCGGCTCTGCGTCCTGCATGTGGTCGAGGATGACCTGCTCGAAGACCGGGTGCGCAATGAGACGCGAAACGCCGAGGCGTATCTGACGGATCAGGTCGCGGGCTTCGGCAAACCGCCCGCCTGCGATGTCGCAGTGGCCACTGGTCACGCCTTCCATGTGATCGCGGAAGAGGCACGCGCGAGATCGACCCGGCGGCATGGGGTCCCCTTCTTGTCTACGGCTTCAGCCGCAGGCCACATGCGGGCGATTTCACGACAGATCTGAGCCGCAGCTTTCGGCGCGCGATCTTTGCCGAACGGATCGCGCAAAGCCTGTTGCCGCGCCATCTTGCGGCACAGCGCAGCCTGAGCGATGCACCGATCTTCGCAGCCCTGACGCCGCTGCCCGCACCATCGGGCAGCGGGCGCAGACGCCGGCTTCTGCGCCACCGGGACGAAGTCGTTGTCGTGCAGTCGACCGGTTGTGACCCGCAGCGCGCGATTCTCGCGCCACAGCCTGAAGACACCACGCTGAAAGGACTGTTCACGCGGCCTGAATACAGCATCGGTTCGGCCCCGCTGGACGATGCCGGCAAGTTTCGTGGGGATGCGCATGACAGCAGCGAGACGCGGCACATGAAAGATGCCTCTGGGCTTTCATGGCTGGAGCGCTTCGCGCCCATGTTGCGCCAAGCCGTCGCAGCACCAGACAGATCGCAAGCGATACTCTGACCGATCAGTCCAGGCCGATCGTCTCGCCAAAACGCGCCACCGCGATCTCGCGGGCCTCTGAATGAATGGCCGCGCCATAACTGCCCGGAAGGCGCGCGGACAGGCGCAAGCTCGCCTCTGCCGCAGGACGTGACAGGCGCAGAGGTGATTTTTTCAGGAACGGATGGCGCAAGGCGTCATAGGCAAAGGCGGGCATCGCATAGGCTGGTCCGGTCAGCGCAACGATGCCAAGCGCTGCCGACAGAAGTTGCTGATGGCGGCCCGGCCCATCAGGTTCAGCCAGAATGCGCTGGCGCATCGCTTCCAGCTTTGTGTCTTCCGGGATAGCAAGCTCTTCGACAAAGCGTTTCAGATCAACTTCACGCAACACACCAAGACGTGCGCCCAAGTCTTATATATCAAGCGTTTCTGAGTGACTCAGCCTCGCCGAAATAAGCGCGCGGGACAACGCCACCTCTCCACGCAAAACCGTATGGAACTTATTGTTGGTCAGCCGTATGCGCGCCCAGAATCTTTGAAACGCCGGATCAGACAAAGCCTGTGGCCCGAAGGACAAGGCAAAAGAGCAATAGTGAAATTCCGGCAGGCCGGGATCATAGACCCAGCGAAACCCGTCCAGCGCGGAAGGCTCTGGCATCGCCACACCGCAATTCGACACTGCGCCCACGACATCTGTGCCTATTGCTTCGGCCTTCAACGGCCAATCCGCACCACCCGGCAGCGGAAACCAGACGGAATCATTCATCAGCACAAGCCGCTGCAGTCCGGCAAGCATGGGCGCAACGGTCTGAATACCTTCACGATAGGCCCCGAAGTCATAGCCGAAATTGGGCCGCTCCAGCATCTTCCAGACCAGCGGGGCAAGCTTTTCGCGCTCTAACTCGGTCAGTGGCAGATTCGACACAACAAGCGTGACATAGCCGCAATCCAGAATCGCGCGCAGGGCGTGCAAATGGCTGGTCCGAAGCCCTTGCTGTGGGTACATGACATAGATCGCGATCCGCTCGGCGGGGTGTTGGGTGCCTTGGGTGTGTTTCACTGCACCTGACCGCCGCGCCAGCCAATATTGCAGAGCGCCCGTCAGATCAGCGCCATTGCGCCGTATCTCTGACCAGCGCCACGCCAGCCCACGCTTGATACGGCCTTTCAATCCAGTCACATCCGCAATCCTCTGGCGCATCGTCCAGATGCGCAGGCCACACATCCCTCATCTGTGTCAAGGTGGCAGAGCGCATCCTCGCAATCAAGCCAAAGCGCGGCCCTGCCAGGAGCGTCAGACTGAAGCGAGTGCGGCAGATTACGGGAAAATGGCGATCCATCGGATCAGACACATGCCACAATGATCAGAGTGGCGGAGACGATGGGCATTGTTGCAGAAAGACGGGTTGAGGCGTGTCTCCCCCTTTCCCTTTCAGGTTCAGGCCACGCGGACGATCTCAGCGGTGCCGAGTGCGTTGAAGCGATTCATGAGTGCGATGCGGATATGGATTTCGGCGGTTTGGCGATCGGGGTCCCTTGCTGCGATGCGTTCCCCGAAGGACTTGAGGTCGAGCCAGTGGGGCGCCATTGATGGAGTGGATGGCTCCCGCTTCCGGCATCGCAATGTGCCATGTTGGGTGCTGTGAACACAGCCAACAAAGGGAGCCATCCGTGGACAA
>PWWF01000437.1 GCA_003561595.1 Paracoccaceae bacterium
CTCATGCGCCATCATGTAATCGAGCGCGCGCTTGAGCGCCATCGCGCGCCCCGGTCGCCCGATCAGCCGGCAATGCAGCCCGATCGAGAGCATTTTAGGCGCGCCCGCCTGCCCTTCGGCATAAAGCATGTCGAAACTGTCGCGCAGATAGCGCTCGAACTGGTCGCCAGTGGTGTAGCCTGCCTGGATCGCAAAGCGCATGTCATTGCAATCCATCGTATAGGGCACGATCAGCTGATCCTTGCCGCCCGCCTGCACCCAATAGGGCAGATCATCGGCGTAACTGTCGGCGATATAGGCGAAATCACCGATCTCGGCGGCCAGATCCACAGTGTTCATCGAACAGCGCCCGGTATACCAGCCGCGCGGGGGGCTGCCCGTGACCTCGGTATGCAACTGGATGGCCTGGGCGATCTGGGCGCGCTCTTCCTCGCGGCTCATGTCCTTGTGCTCGATCCATTTCAGCCCGTGGCTGGCGATTTCCCAGCCCGCCTCCTGCATCGCGGCCAGTTGTTCGGGCGCGCGGGCCAGCGCGGTTGCCACGCCATACACCGTGACGGGAATATGCTGCAGCAGGCGATGGACCCGCCAGAACCCGGCGCGCGCGCCGTATTCATAGATCGATTCCATGTTCCAGTGGCGCTGCCCCGGCCAGGCGCTGGCGCCGGTGATCTCTGACAGGAACGCCTCGGAGGCCGGGTCGCCGTGAAGCAGGCAATTCTCGCCCCCTTCCTCGAAATTCAGCACGATCTGCACGGCGATCCGCGCGCCATCGGGCCAGTTGGGATGGGGGGGGCGGGCCCCGTGGCCGATCAGATCTCTGGGGTAGCGTGTCACATTGCGTTCCTTCTGCTGGTCCTCGTATAATCCAGAAAATCAGGCGTGTTTTTCAAATTATTTCATAAGCTGCTTCTGACAGGGTGGTTTTGCCTCTGCCCCCTGCGGCAGGCTAGAGTGGGGCTGGACCTTCAGGAGTTATCTGACATGACCGGCTATCTGACCACCCATGTTCTGGAC
Organism: Paracoccaceae bacterium; assembly: GCA_003561595.1. Lineage (GTDB taxonomy): Bacteria > Pseudomonadota > Alphaproteobacteria > Rhodobacterales > Rhodobacteraceae > Roseinatronobacter. The sequence continues at coordinate 1,018 of PWWF01000437.1, forward strand.
ACAGCCCGCGGTTGCCCCGCCGCCGGGCTGACAATCGAGCTGTTTCGCCTGAATGGCGGGCAGCGCGAGAAGCTGAAAACACTTGTGACCAATGCCGACGGGCGCACGGATATGCAGATCCTGCCCGAGACCGAGTTCGCGACCGGCGCGTATGAGCTGGTCTTTCACGCGGGCGCCTATCTTGATGCGACCGGCACCCCACCCGAAGACCCGCGTTTTCTGAACATCATCCCGATCCGCTTCGGCATGTCCGAAGCCGCCCATTATCATGTGCCGCTTTTGCTGTCGCCCTTTGGCTATTCAACCTATCGCGGTAGCTGAGCCCGCATCCTGATCGGTGCCCCGGATCGTCGTGGCGATGCGTTCGATCACGAATTCCATGAACAGCCGGGTCTTGGGGTCCTGCTTGCGCCGATGGGTATAAAGGCAGGCCATCTGCACGGGTTCGGGCGGGGTCTGCACGGCAACGGGGACCAATCTGCCCGCGCGCAGATGCTCGACCACTTCGAACACGGGTTTCATGACGACCCCGTGGCCCGCCAGCGCCCAGTCGGTCAGCACATCGCCATCATCGCTTTCATACCGCCCCGCTACGCGAAAGCGGCGCGGGCCGTCCGGCGTGCCCAGCAGCCACTGGAATTCGGTCGCGCCGGGAAAGCGCAGGTTCAGGCATTCATGCCCACCCGAGACCAGATCATCACCGTGGTCCGGCATCCCGCGCCGGGCAATATATTCGGGTGCGGCGCATAGAATACGGCGCACATCCGCGATCTTGCGGATGCGCAGATTGCTGTCCTCGGGGTGGCCCAGGAAAAACGCGAGATCCAGCCCCTCGGTCGTCAGGTCGATCTTGCGGTCGGACAGGCGCAGGCGCAGGCTGACCTCGGGATAGAGCGCCAGAAACTCGGGCACCAGCGGCGCGATCAGCCGCCGCCCGACCCCAAGCGGGGCCGCGACATAAAGCGCGCCGCGCGGATTGTCGGTGATGCTGGCGATCTCTGCCTCGGCGCTTGTCACGGCCTCCAGCACCTCGGTCGCGCCGCGATAAAAGGCCTTGCCCTGTTCCGTTGGGGTCAGGCTGCGGGTCGTGCGCTGGAACAGGCGCACGCCCAGATGATCCTCGAGCTGTGAAATGCGCGACGACGTGACCGCCGGGGAAATGCGCAGATCCCGCCCGGCTGCCGACATGCTGCCCAATTCATAGACACGGACAAAGGTGCGGATATTGTCGAGATAGGACATTTTTCGGATATTTTTGATGCTGCTTGACTTTTGACAGTCATACCAAAAGAAACCGGGGGCGGATAGTCTGGCGCAACCCTTCAAGACAAAAGAGGACTGCCATGTATGACTGGGCGATCATCTGGGACTGGCTGGAATTTTCCGTCCGCTGGCTGCATGTCATCACCGCGATGGCCTGGATCGGCGCGTCCTTTTACTTCATCGCGCTCGATCTGATGCTGCGGCCCAATCCGGCCCTGCCCAAAGGGGCCACGGGCGAGGAATGGGAAGTGCATGGCGGCGGGTTCTACCATACCGTGAAATACAATGTCGCGCCGTCAGAGATGCCCGAGCATCTGACCTGGCACAAATGGCAAAGCTACGCGACATGGCTGTCGGGCGCTGTTCTGCTGATGATGATCTACTGGGTGGGGGGCGAATTGTTCCTGCTGGACCCGACCCGCGCCGATCTGGCGCTATGGCAGGGAATCGTGATTTCCGGGGGCTCGCTGACCATCGGCTGGCTGATCTATGACCAGATGTGCAAATCGAAGCTGGGCGAGAATCCGACACTTCTGATGCTGATCCTGTTTGCGCTGCTGGTCGCGATGTCCTGGGGGTATAACCAGATCTTCACGGGCCGCGCGGCGCTGTTGCATCTGGGCGCGTTCACCGCCACGATCATGACTGCCAATGTGTTCTTTCAGATCATGCCCAACCAGCGGATCGTGGTTGCCGACCTGAAGGCCGGGCGCGTGCCGGATGCGAAGTATGGCAAGATTGCCAAGCTGCGCTCGACCCATAACAATTACCTGACACTGCCGGTCGTGTTCCTGATGCTGGCGAATCATTATCCGCTGGCCTTTGCCACCGAATATGCCTGGATCATCGCCAGCCTGATCTTTCTGACCGGGGTCACGATCCGGCATTACTTCAACACCATGCACAAGACAGGCCGCGGCCCGGCCTGGACCTGGGCGGTGACTGTCGCGATCATGATCGTCATTGCGTGGCTGTCCACCATGCGCCCGGGCGAGACATGGGAAGAGGCCGAGGCGCGCGATTTCACCCCCCATGAAGCGCGTTTCGCGTCCGCCGAGAGCTTCGAGGATGCCTATTACGCCGTGCTGGGCAATTGCGCGATGTGCCATGCGCGCGAACCGGCTTGGGGGAACATGCAATGGGCGCCGTCGGGCGTTTATCTGGAAACCCCGCAGGATGTGGCGCGCCATGCCGATCAGATCTATCTGCAGTCCGGGATCAGCCACGCCATGCCGCCGCCCAATGCCATAGACATGGACCCCGCCGCCCGCGATCTGATCGTGACATGGATCCGCGAGGTCCGCGCGATGCGGTAGGACGGCTGGATCAGTGCTGCAAGCTGCATCGGAATCCGGCAAGACATCATCCATTTTCAAGAAAACCCGAAGATTGCTGACAGGTCTTTCGGGATGGCCACCGGGTGGCGCGGCGTGCATCCTTGCAGGAACCGCGTATTGCAGGACAGGACCGACATGACCCCAAGCTACTTCGCCCCCACCGGCGGCCACCCCGGACAGGACCAGCTTCTGACGGACCGCGCCATCTTTACCGACGCTTATGCGGTCATCCCCAAAGGCTCGATGCGCGATATCGTCACCAGCGCCCTGCCCTTCTGGGAGGGCACGCGCCTTTGGGTGCTCGCGCGCCCGCTCTCGGGCTTTGCCGAGACATTCTCGCATTACATCATGGAGGTTGCGCCGGGCGGCGGGTCGGACCGGCCCGAAACCGATGCCGGTGCCGAGGGCGTGTTATTCGTGGTCGAGGGCGCGGCGCAACTGCATCTGGGCGGGGCCACACATGACCTGCGCCCGGGCAGCTATGCCTATCTGCCCGCAGGCAGTGACTGGCAGTTGCACAACCGCAGCGCGGCGATGCTGCGCTTTCACTGGGTCCGCAAGGCCTTTGAAGCAGTCGCGGGGCTGGACGCGCCCGAGCCCCTGGTGCTGAACGAGGCTGACATCCCGCCCACCCCGATGCCCGGCACCGAGGGGCGCTGGGCCACGACCCGTTTCGTGGACCCGGCCGATCTGCGCCATGACATGCATGTGACAATCGTGACGCTGGCCCCCGGCGCGGTCATCCCGTTTCTGGAAACGCATGTGATGGAGCATGGCCTCTATGTGTTGCAGGGCAAGGCGGCGTACCGGCTGAACCGTGACTGGGTCGAGGTCGAGGCGGGCGATTACATGTGGCTGCGCGCCTTTTGCCCGCAGGCCTGCTATGCCGGGGGTCCGGGGCCGTTCCGCTATCTGCTTTACAAGGATGTGAACCGCCATATGCCGCTTTCCGGCGCAGGGCTGGCGCGGCCCTGAGCCGGGGAAAGCGCCCGCTCAGAGGACCCCACCCGCCCGCCCATGTCCCCTTCGCGGGCGCTGCCCGGCCCTGCGGCCCGGGCAGTGATTATGCTTGCCGCGCGCCCCCGATCGCAGGCAGGATGCAGCCAAGCGGGAGGGGAAGATGCGCAAGGCGATTCAACTTTGGCTATTGGCTGCCGCCCTGACGGCGACACCGGTTTGGGCTGAACTGGCGCTGCCGTCTGCGCCGCAGGATGCCGATTATGCGCAGCACCCGGATGCGCTGGCCCATCTGGGCTTTCAGCTTTTCTACGATCCGATCCTGTCAGGCAATCGCGAGGTTGCCTGCGCCACCTGTCACCATCCGGCCTTTGGCAGTTCGGACGGTGTGTCGCTGGGTCTGGGCGATGGCGGGACCGGGCTGGGGCCAGAGCGCGTGGCCGATCCCGACAACATGCCCGAGCAGCGCATCCCCCGCAATTCCCCCGGCTTGTGGAATCTGGGCCATGCCGAATTTACCACGCTGTTCCATGATGGCCGGATCGAGGTCGATCCCACGCGCCCCTCCGGCCTGCGCACGCCTCTGGAAGAGGACATGATGGCGGGGTTCGATTCGCTTCTGTCGGCGCAGAACATGTTTCCGGTGCTCAGCCCCGATGAGATGGCGGGCCATTACAGCGAAAACGAGATCGCGCAGGCCGTGCGGCAGGGGCGGATCACCGGGCCGGGCGGGGCCTGGGACCGGATCGCCGCGCGCGTGCGCAACATCCCCGACTATGCCGCGGCTTTTGTCGCCGCCGATCCGCAGATAGAGCGCGCGGAGGATATCAGCTTCACCGATATCTCCAACGCGATTGCGGGCTTTGTCGCGGTTGAGTTCCGCTCGGATACCAGCCCGTTCGACGCCTATCTGCGCGGTGAGGCGCCGCTGCCGGAGCAGGCCGCGCGCGGGATGGAACTGTTTTACGGGCGCGCGACCTGCAGCACATGCCATGCCGGGCCGTTCCAGACCGATCACCGCTTTCACGCGCGCGGCGCCCCGCAGCTTGGCCCCGGCAAGGCGGCGCGGTTCGAAAGCCACCAGCGCGACACAGGTCGGATGCGCGTGACGGGACGGGCTGAGGATGCCTTTGCGTTTCGCACCCCCTCGCTGCGCAATGTGGCCCAGACGGCCCCTTACGGCCATGCCGGCGCGCATGCGACGCTCGAGGGGTTTCTGCGCGACCATCTGGACCCGGTGGCGGCGCTGGCCCGCTATGACCGGGATCAGGTGATCCTGCCGGATCTGGATGTGCAGGACTGGGCGATACTTGATGACGCAGAAGAGCGCGCCGCGATCAAGCAGGCCGTCAGCACCCCACCGATCCGGCTGAGCGCGGCGGAGATCGCCGATATCCTGGCCTTTCTCGAGGCCCTGAGCGATCCGGACGCCTTGGCGGGGCGACTGGGCGTGCCTGACAGCGTGCCCAGCGGGCTGCCGGTGCCGCGCCCCTGAGCAAGCCGGGCGACGCAGTCTCTGAATGCCTCGCGGCACAGCAGCGCGTCCAGCTATACTGCCGATCATCCGCTGCGTTTTCGGCAAGCCACCGGCGCCCGAAATTCACCCCCTCAACCGACTGCACTCTCGCAGCGTGCCGATCCCGCCGCGCAGCGGCAGCGCCCGCGAAGGGGGTCGGGGTGGGTGGGCGGGTGCCCCCTGAGCGGGCGCTTTTCTGTACAAAACCGACACCATAGCAGCGACCGGAGCCCGGCCATCGGGGTCAGTAGATGTAACGGATCTGATCGCTCCAGAACCGTTCCAACCGCCGATAGGCGCGGGCGATCGTGTCCAGCGTGGCGAACTCGATCACCTTGTCCTGATGCAGGGCGCGGGCCTGACGCGCGAATAGTGCAGAAACCCGGTCGCGCACGGCCTGCCCCTTGGCCGTCAGGCGCACGCGTACGGCGCGCCGGTCCATGGCGCAGCGCTGATGATGCATATAACCAAGCTCCACCAGCTTCTTGAGGTTATAGGACACGTTCGAGCCCTGATAATAGCCGCGCGATTTCAACTCACCCGCCGTCACCTCGTGATCGGCGATGTTGAACAGCAAGAGCGCCTGCACAGGCGTGATGTCGCTCGCCCCCAGACGCTCGAATTCGTCCTTCAGAACATCCAGCATCAGCCGGTGCAACCGCTCGAGCAGCGCAAGATTGTCCAGATACCGCGCCAGAAACTCGGCATCGATCGATGCCCGGAAATCCTGCTGAACGCTCACGACATGCTCCCTCGCAGCCAGTTGGACCCCCAATCTGGCAGCGAGGGACGAAGATTGCGTTAACGCGCTCGCGCAACCCCGGCAGCGGCGGAAATGCGCTGCACAAGCGGTGCCAGCGACTCTGGACAGGGGCGCGCGCCTGTGACCCACAGATACAGGTCCTGGTCATTTTCTTCCAGCAAGCGCTCATAGGCGTCCAGTTCGGGGGCCGAGAATGCGCCCAGTTCCGTATCGGCATACGGCCCGAGGATCAGGTCCATTTCCTTCATCCCGCGCCGCCAGGACCGCATGCGCAGCTTTTTCAGGCGCGCTGCCTGCGTCTCTGCCATGCTCACAGCGCCTCGCGCAGGATGACGCGCAGGCGTTTTTCGGCCTTGCCCATACGCGTTGCGAGCTGCGTCATCTGCGTGCGCATCTGTTGCAGGTCGCGCAGGATATCCTGCGCCCCGGCGGCGATTTCCTCAGAGGTCGCAGGCTCTGACACGCCCTCGCCTTCGCCCGTCAGAAGCCAGCGGATCGAGACATTGAGCAACCCCGCCACCATCTGCAGCTTGTTCGCGCGCGGCTCGGAAGTGTCATTCTCCCATCCCTGAATGGTCTTGAGCTTGACCCCGAGCTTGCGCGCCAGTTCCGCCTGGCTCAGCCCCTGCGCGTCGCGCGCAGCGGTCAGACGGTCGCCGAAGGTCGCGTTGTCGCCGGAATACCAGTCGGTATTGTCATCATTTTCCGTCATCGCATTTCCCTGTGGGTCCTGATTTGGGTTGAACGGGGTATGGGGGCACCATAAGAACAAAGCGCCCTAGTTTCAAACCGGAGTTCCTGTCATGGCCTTCCTTTCGGACACGCTTGCCCGCGTCAAACCCTCGCCGACCATCGCGGTGACCACCAAGGCCGCAGAACTGAAGGCCGAGGGCCGCGATGTCATCGGGCTGGGCGCCGGTGAGCCTGATTTTGACACGCCCCAGAACATCAAGGAGGCGGCAAAAGCGGCGATTGATGCAGGGAAAACGAAATACACGGCCGTCGATGGCATTGCCGAACTGAAAGCGGCCATCTGCGCCAAGTTCAAGCGCGATAACGGGCTGGACTATACGCCCGCGCAGGTCACCATCGGCACCGGCGGCAAGCAGGTTCTGTATAATGCGCTGATGGCCACGCTGAACCCCGGCGACGAGGTGGTGATCCCCGCGCCCTATTGGGTCAGCTATCCCGATATGGTGCTGCTTGCAGGCGGTGAGCCGGTGGTGGCGAAAGCCAGCGCCGAGACTGCCTACAAGCTGACACCCGAGGCACTGAAGGCCGCGATCACGCCGAAAACCAAATGGCTGATCTTCAACTCACCCTCGAACCCCACGGGCGCGGGCTACACCAAGGACGAGCTGAAAGCGCTGACCGATGTGCTGATGCGCCACCCGCATGTCTGGGTCATGTCGGATGACATGTATGAACACCTTGTCTATGATGATTTCACCTTCTGCACCCCGGCAGAGGTGGAGCCCGCGCTCTATGACCGCACCCTGACAGTCAATGGCGTGTCCAAGGCCTATGCGATGACCGGCTGGCGCATCGGCTATGCGGCGGGCCCGGTCGAACTGATCAAGGCGATGGGCAAGATCCAGTCGCAATCGACCTCGAACCCCTGTTCGGTCAGCCAATGGGCCGCGGTAGAGGCGCTGACCGGACCGCAGGACTATATCGCCGAGAACAACAAGGTGTTCCAGCGCCGCCGCGATCTTGTGGTCGAGATGCTGAACGCCGCCGAGGGGATCGAGTGCCCGGTGCCGGAAGGGGCGTTCTATGTCTATCCGTCGATCAAGGGCTGCATCGGCAAGACCTCAGAGGCAGGCACGATGATCGCGGATGACGAAGCCTTTGCCACAGCACTGCTGGAAGAAAAGGGCGTCGCCGTGGTCTTTGGCGCGGCGTTCGGGGTGTCGCCCTGTTTCCGGGTGAGCTACGCGACCTCGGACGAGGCGCTGCGCGAGGCATGCGGGCGCATCCAGGCATTCTGCGCGGCGCTGCGCTGAGGCGCTTGCGTCGTATTTGGGCGGTGTCAGCAAATCGTGTTGGTTCGCACTTTGTTCTTACGCGTCAGTGAGGTATGCTGA